>NZ_JAPCJD010000034.1:0-48699 GCF_027707845.1 Aeromonas sp. QDB14
TTTGGAGACAGCCAGTTTACCAGCACCCTGTCTGTCAACTTCCACTTCCCCAAGATCCCGCGAAGAACCTAAAAAAAGCCGACCCCGGGGGGTCGGCTTTTGCACGGTGCGAGTGGGCGGGTCGCCTTAGAACTCGGCGGTGCGGGGAGTACGGGGGAAGGGGATCACGTCGCGCACGTTGCCCATGCCGGTCACGTAGACCACCAGGCGCTCGAAGCCCAGACCGAAGCCGGAGTGGGGCACGGTGCCGTAGCGACGCAGATCGCGGTACCACCAGTAGTCTTCCTTGTTCAGACCCATCTCGGCCAGACGGGCATCCAGCACCTCGAGACGCTCTTCACGCTGGGAGCCGCCGATGATCTCGCCGATCCCCGGGGCCAGTACGTCCATGGCGGCAACGGTCTTGCCGTCGTCGTTGAGGCGCATGTAGAAGGCCTTGATGTCTTTCGGGTAGTTCTTCACCACCACCGGGGACTTGAAGTGCTCCTCGGCCAGGTAGCGCTCGTGCTCGGAGGAGAGATCGATGCCCCAGGAGACCGGGAACTCGAAGCTCTTGCCGCAGTTTTGCAGCACGTCGATGGCGTCGGTGTAGTCAATCTGGGCGAAGTCGGAGGCGACGAAGCGCTCCAGACGGCCGATGGCGTCCTTGTCCACGTGCTGGGCGAAGAACTCCAGATCGTCGCGGCGCTCGGTCAGCACGGCGTTGAAGACATACTTCAGCATGGCTTCGGCCAGGGCGGCGTTGTCTTCCAGATCGGCGAAGGCCACTTCCGGCTCCACCATCCAGAACTCGGCTAGGTGGCGGCTGGTGTTGGAGTTTTCGGCGCGGAAGGTCGGGCCGAAGGTGTAGACCTTGGACAGGGCGCAGGCGTAGGTTTCGACGTTCAGCTGGCCGGACACGGTCAGGAAGGTCTCCTTGCCGAAGAAGTCCTTGTCGTAGTCCACCTTGCCTTCGGGGGTGCGCGGCAGGTTTTCCATGTCCAGGGTGGAGACGCGGAACATCTCGCCGGCCCCTTCGGTGTCGGAGGCGGTGATGAGGGGCGCCGCGATCCAGAGGTAGCCCTGTTCGTGGAAGAAGCGGTGAATGGCCTGGGAGAGGCAGTTGCGCACCCGGGTCACGGCACCGACGATGTTGGTGCGGGCACGCAGGTGGCCCTGCTCGCGCAGGTACTCGATGCTGTGGCGCTTGGCAGACATGGGGTAGGTGTCCGGATCTTCGACCCAGCCCACCACCTTGACCTCGGTGGCCTGCAGTTCGAACGCCTGGCCGCTGCCCTGGGACTCGACCACGGTGCCGGTCACTTCGACGGAGCAAGCTGTGGTCAGACGTTGCACTTCATTCTCGTAATTGGCCAGGGTATTGGGGGCGACGGCCTGCACCGGATGGAAGCAGGAGCCATCGGAAACGGCCAAAAATGAGATCCCCGCCTTGGAATCGCGGCGGGTCCGGATCCACCCTTTCACAGTCAGGGTGGTGCCGACCGAATACTTACCGGCCAGCACATCAACTACGGATGCGTGCGTCATCGAAATATTGTCTCCAGCTTGTTCTTGCAGCGCTATTTGCAACACTAGGGGTCTGGCCCGGGCGCAGTTGGCCCACCATGGCAGACTAAGCCGTTCATCTTACCCGCGCAGGTTTGATAAACAAGCAAAAATGTCGGACCCTTGCGGGGATTTCCCCATGCATCGTGCATGGATCATGGCGGCTGGACGGGGGTGAGGGTGAAGGAGCGCAGGCGGGGGCCGGATGGCTGGATACGGGTGTTGCAGGGGCTGGTGATCCTCTGCTGGGGCGGCTTTGTCGCCCTGCTCTCCCTCTATCACTTCGCCCGGCCAGAGGTGGCTTACGGCTTTCTGGTCTATGGGGGCGTCAAGGTGCGCCAGAGCTGGGACCCCCTGCTTACCCCCTGGCTGGAGCGTGGGCTCTGGGGTTGCTGTCTGCTGACCCTGGTGGTGCTGGTGCTGGCCCGTGGCCGCAGCCGTCGGCAGGAAGATGCCCGCCACGTCAATCTCTTCATCCTGCTGCTGATCCTGGTGGCCTGCCTGCTGCTTTACTATCGGGGCTGAGGGCCGTCGCCGTCATCCAGCCCCTGAGAGGCGGGGCGCTTGCCTATCTGGCGCTCCACGCTGTCGAGCATCTGGTTGTAGGCGAGCGCCACCCGGCCAATCTCGTCCCCTTCATCCCCCTCCAGCCTGTGGCCGAAGTCGTTGCGATCGGTGGCCTCCTCCATGGAACGGGTCAGCTGGTTGAGGGGGCGGACTATCCAGGTGCGGATGACCCAGAGGGTGAGCAGGAGTCCCAGCCCGAAGATGAGGGTGAGACTCAGGGCCGAGGTGAGGATGTTCTGCTCCACCCGGGTAAACAGGGTGTCGAGGGAGTAGTCAAAACGCACCGCCCCCAGCACGGTGTTTTCCGGCACCTGGTGGCAGCTGGTGCAGTCGGTACCGCGAAAATCCTTTCTGGCCAGCAGCGGGCGGGTCACCACCAGCCGGTTGTGCATGCCGTCATGCTCTACCTCCAGGCTCCCCTTGCCCGCCAGCGCCAGGGCATCAAACCTGTCCTTTGGGGCTTCGTCGTCACGGCCCGGCCCGTACTGCTTGTTGACCGCCGCCCCGCGCACGATGCGGGCATCTTCCACGTGGGCGTGATCGAGAAACTTGGTGCGCAGGGTGTCGCGGGCGTCCATCTTGCCGGTCAGCATCAGCATGTTGAGGCCGTCGAAGTAGGCCTCGGTCTGCTCGCGGCTCTGCTCCTTGATGAGGGTCAGGATGAGGTCACGCTCGCGCACCGCCTGATAGGCCGCGGAAAACACCAACACCATGGAGAAGATGAAGAGCAGGAAGAAGTTGATCTTGGCAGCAATGGAGAGGCGCATGGGACTGGTACATCTGTTGGGTAAAACCCGCGCAGTCTACTCTCCTCGCCGGACGGGTTTTGGTGTCTTGCTCACATTCTGATGAAAAAGCGCCAAAAGGCCCTGCGTTCTCATGCAGGGCCCGTTCATCCGGACTCAATATTCGCCGCTGGTGATGGCCTCGTGGATGGCGCCGGTCAATACCCGCAGCTCTTCAGGGGTGATGACGAAGGGGGGCATCAGGTAGATGAGCTTGCCAAAGGGACGGATCCAGGCACCCAGCTCCACGAACTTGCGCTGGATGCGCGCCACGTCCACCCGCTCCTTCATCTCCACCACCCCGATGGCGCCGAGCACCCGCACATCCGCCACCGCCGGGTGCAGGGTCAGTTCCACCAGTTCGGTTTTGAGTTGGTGTTCGATGGCTTGCACCCGCGCCTGCCAAGGCGAGGCGAGCAGCAACTCGATGGAGGCGTTGGCCACCGCGCAGGCAAGCGGGTTGCCCATGAAGGTGGGGCCGTGCATAAAGACGCCCGCCTTGCCGTCACACACGGTGCGAGCCACATGCTCGGTTGTGAGCGTGGCCGACAGCGTCAGATAGCCACCGGTGAGCGCCTTGCCCAGACACATGATGTCGGGGCTGATCCCCGCCCAGTCGCAGGCAAAGAGCTGGCCTGTGCGGCCAAAGCCGGTGGCTATCTCGTCGGCAATCAGCAGCAGGCCAAACTCGTCGCACAGGGCGCGCACCCACTGCAGGTAGCGGGGGTGATAGAAGCGCATGCCGCCCGCCCCCTGGACGATGGGTTCGAGCACGATGGCGGCAATTTCCTCGTGATGATCCGCCACCAGGGTGGCCAGCTCCACCACGCTCTGCTCGTCCCACTGGGCGTGGAAGCGGCAGCTTGGCGCTTCGACGAAATGGTGTTCGGGCAGGAAGCCCTGGTAGAGCTCGTGCATGCCGCCATCCGGGTCGCACACGCTCATGGCGCCGAAGGTGTCGCCGTGATAGCCGCCCCGAAGGGCAACGAATTTGGCGCGGGGCGTCCCTTTGGCATGCCAGTACTGCTGGGCCATCTTGAGGGCCACCTCCACCGCCACCGAGCCGGAATCCGCCAGAAAGACCCGATCCAGCCCCTTCGGGGTGATTTCCACCAGTTTGCGGCAGAGCTCGACCGCCGGGGCATGGGTCAGGCCGCCAAACATCACGTGGGACATCTTGCCGAGCTGGGCGGTGGCGGCCGCGTCTAGTTCCGGCACCTGATAGCCGTGAACGCAGGCCCACCAGGAGCTCATGCCATCCACCAGCTCGCGCCCGTCCGTCAGGGTGAGGGTCACCCCTTTGGCGCTGGCCACTTCATAGCAGGGCAGGGGATGGGTGAGGGAGGTATAGGGGTGCCAGACGTGGTGCAGGTCGAATTCTTGGTTGGTCATATTGTGCTCTGTTGTCAATTGATTTGATCTGGTCGGTGTTGACAGTCTACGCGTGCTCTCTACACTAGCCAACAATTTCAGCCACTTGGCTTCGCGAACGCCCTGGCATCGCGCTGTCCAGCTGGCGGGTCTTGCGGCGAACGCTCTCTTGAGCGCGGCGCAGGATCCCACCAATAACAACCGGAAGCCATGTATGAATGCTCTCACCGCGGGTGCCCACGCCCTTCGTCACGACTGGACCCTGTCCGAGGTTCAGGATCTCTTTGCCCTGCCATTCAACGATCTGCTGTTCCAGGCCCAGACGGTGCACCGCGCCCATTTCGACCCGAACGAGGTGCAGGTAAGCACCCTGCTCTCCATCAAGACCGGGGCCTGCCCGGAAGATTGCAAATATTGTCCCCAGAGCGCTCGCTACCACACCGGGCTCGAGACCGAGCGGCTGATGGAGGTGGAAAAAGTGCTGGAGCGGGCCCGGGAGGCCAAGGCCAACGGCTCGTCCCGCTTCTGCATGGGGGCGGCCTGGCGCAACCCGAAAGAGAAGGACATGCCCTACATCCTGCGCATGATTGAAGAGGTGCGCGGGCTCGGCATGGAGACCTGCATGACGCTGGGGATGCTGACCGCCGATCAGGCGGCGCGTCTCGGGGCCGCGGGCCTGGATTACTACAACCACAACCTCGACACCTCGCCGGAGTTTTACGGCGACATCATCACCACCCGCACCTATCAGGACAGGCTCGACACCCTGGAGCATGTGCGCGGTGCCGGCATGAAGGTCTGCTCCGGCGGCATCGTCGGCATGGGGGAGCAGGCGAAAGATCGGGCGGGCCTCCTGATGGCGCTCGCCAACCTGCCGCGCCACCCGGAGAGCGTGCCCATCAACATGCTGGTCAAGGTGAAGGGGACGCCCCTGGAGAACCAGGAGAACCTTGACCCGTTCGAATTTGTCCGCACCATCGCCGTGGCGCGCATCATGATGCCGGCCTCCCACGTGCGCCTCTCCGCCGGGCGGGAGAAGATGAACGAGCAGATGCAGGCCATGTGCTTTATGGCCGGGGCAAACTCCATCTTCTACGGCTGCAAGCTGCTGACCACCCCCAATCCGGACGAGAACAGCGACATGCAGCTCTTCAAGCGCCTTGGCATTCGCCCCGCCCAGCGGGCCCAGAAGCCGGATCAGGTTCAAGAGGAGGAGCTGCTGGCCGAGGTGAACCGCCAGAGCGAGCCGAGCGAACTCTTCTACGATGCCACCCGTTCCCGCGCAGATGTCCTCCGTCCATGATGACGCCCGTTGTTACCGGCCCCTTTGCCCTGGGAGAGGCGCTGGCCGAGCGTGAACAGGCCACCCTGCTGCGCCGACGCACCCCGGTGGATGTGGCGAGCGGCGGGCGGATCCGGGTCGGGGGGCGCGATTACCTCAATGTCTCTGGCAACGACTACCTGGGCCTTGCGGGTCACCCCGCCATCAAGGCCGCCTTCACGGCGGGGGTGGCGCAATATGGCGCAGGGGCAGGCGCCTCGCCCCTGGTGACCGGTTACAGTCGCGCTCACCAGCAGCTGGAAGAGACGCTTGCCGACTGGCTCGGCGTGGAGGCGGTGCTGCTGTTCAACTGCGGCTTCTCCGCCAATCAGGCTGTGCTCAAGGCGCTGCTCGGCAAGGATCACCTGCTGTGGCAGGACAGGCTCAACCACGCCTCCTTGCAGGAGATGGGGAGCCAGCTCCCCTGCAAGATGAAGCGCTTTTGCCACAACGACATGGCGGCCCTTGAGCGGCTGCTTGAGCCAAACCGGGGCCTGATCATCTCGGAAGGGGTCTTCAGCATGGACGGGGATCAGGCCCCCTGGGCTGAGCTGGCCACACTCGCATCCCGAAGCGGCAACTGGCTGATGATTGATGATGCTCACGGCCTCGGCGTGCTGGGTGCCGAGGGGCGCGGCACCCTGGCGGCCCAGGGGGTTGCTCCTGCCAGCGTGCACATCCAGATGGGGACCTTCGGCAAGGCGCTCGGGGTGGCCGGCGCCTTTGTGGGTGGCAGTCGCGAGCTGGTGGAGTACCTGGTCAATTTTGCCCGCCACTATGTCTACAGCACCCATATGCCCCCCGCCCAGGCGTGCGCCGTGCGCCAGAGCATCGAGCTGGTACGCGTAGCCGACGAGGCCCGTGCCCACCTGGCTCGCCTTGTCGCCCGGTTCCGGCAGGGGGCGCAGGCGCTCGGCTGGCGGCTTGGGGCAAGCGATACCCCCATCCAGCCGCTGCTGGTGGGGGAGAGCGTCGCTGCCCTGCAACTGGCCGAGCGGCTGCGGGAGTGCGGTGTCTGGGCCGGCGCCATCCGCCCACCCACGGTGCCGGTCGGCACGGCGCGCCTTCGCATCACCCTGTGCGCCGCCCATGGCGAAGATGACGTGGATCGCCTGCTCGAGGCCCTGGGACCCCGCCCATCCACCGACGAGAGAGGGGGCGCCCATGGTGCATGAGCGTTTCCAGTCGGTGGACAAGGCGCAGCTCGCCCGCCGCTTCGGGGCGGCGGCCCGCCACTACGACGCCCACGCCCGCTTCCAGCAGGAGGTGGGGCAGTCGCTGCTGGCGCGCATGGACGAGGGGGGCGTGAAAGAGGTGCGCTCAGGGGCCGGGCTGGATCTGGGCTGCGGCACCGGTTTCTTCCTGCCTGCCCTGGCGCCGCGCTGCGAGACGCTGACCGGGCTGGATCTCGCTCCCGGCATGCTGGCCCAGGCGGCCCTTCGCGGCAGCGGAGCCCGCCTGGTGTGCGGCGATGCGGAGGGGCTGCCCTTTGCCGACCAGAGCCTGGACTGGGTTTTCTCCAGCCTGGCCCTGCAGTGGTGCGAGCGGCCGGCCCAGGCCTTTGCCGAGCTCAACCGGGTGCTCAAACCCGGTGGACAGGTCTTCTTCTCGACCCTGCTTTCGGGGTCACTGTGGCAACTGCGGGAGGCCTGGCGGGCCGTGGATGGTCGTGACCATGTCAATCGCTTCCTGACGTTGCCCCAGTTGCAGCAGGCGGCCCGTGACGGGGGCTTCGAGGCCCCGGCACTCTGCCCGCTGACCTGGTCCCTCGCCTACCCGGCGCTCAGCGGACTGCTGCGCGACCTCAAGGGGATAGGCGCGAGCCAGGTCAACGACGAGCGGTCTGCGGGCCTGGGTCATCGCCAGCGCCTGGTGCGACTGGGGGAGGCCTACGAGCGCCACCGTCAACCGGACGGCCTGCTGGCCGCCAGCTACGAGGTCTGCCTCGGGAGCCTGGTGCGGCGCTGACACAAAAAGACCCGGCGCACCCACCCCTTCAGCGGCAGGACGCGCGCCTGCCTTTCACCATGGATATCGGGGCGCCTCTGCGCCCCTGCACTGCATCGAGGAAATATCATGGGGACATCCTATTTCATCACGGGCACGGACACCGACGTGGGCAAGACCCTGGTGGCCCGCACCCTGTTGCTGGCGCTTGCCGCCAGAGGCATTCGTTGCGCCGGGTACAAACCGGTGTCGGCGGGCTGCACCCGCACCCCGGAGGGGCTTCGCAATCTGGATGCCTTGCTGTTGCAGCAGGCGGCCACGGTTGCGCTGCCCTACGAGCAGGTCAATCCCTATGCCTTCGAGCCGCCCATCGCCCCCCATATCGCCGCCCGTGAGCGGGGGGCGAGCATCCCCTTCGAGGGGCTGTCCGCCGGCTTGCGGGAGATTGAGGGAGCTGGGGCCGATCTCGTCATTGTCGAAGGGGCGGGGGGCTGGTTCCTGCCGCTGGATCATCAGCGTCTGCTCTCGGAGTGGGTCGCCCAGGAGCGGCTGCCGGTGATCCTGGTGGTGGGGGCCAGGCTGGGCTGCCTCAACCATGCCCTGCTCACCGTCAGCGCCATTCGCCAGCAGGGGTTGACCCTGGCGGGCTGGGTCATCAACCGGGTGGATCCGCACATGAGCCGCTACGAGGAGAACCTGGACACCTTGAAAGCCATGTTGCCGGCCCCATTTCTGGGGGAGCTCCCCTTCGTGGACGCGGTGAATGAGGTGGATTTGCACCACTGTCTCGATGTGTCGCCCTTGCTCTGAGGCCAGACATTCAGCAAACATTCATCGAGTCTGTCTATTATCTGGGGCAAGTGTGGCATCGGTCGCCCCTGGGGCGCCCCGAACCATGCATCCATATCTCACAAGGAGTCAATATGAAGCGAATTATGCTATTCCTGGTGACCAACCTGGCCGTCATGCTGGTGCTGGGGGTGGTACTCAATATCCTGTTCTCGGTTCTGGGGATCAACAAGTCCAGCATTTCCGGTCTGTTGGTGTTCTGCGCCGTGTTCGGTTTTGGGGGTTCCTTTATCTCCTTGCTGATGTCCAAGTGGATGGCCAAGCGCAGCTATGGCGTCCAGGTCATCGAGCAGCCCCGCAACGAGACCGAGCACTGGCTGGTGAGCACTGTTGCCCGTCAGGCCCGTGAGGCTGGCATCAAGATGCCGGAAGTGGGGATCTACGACTCCCCCGAGATGAACGCCTTTGCCACCGGCGCCCGCCGTGACGACTCCCTCGTCGCCGTCTCCTCCGGTCTGCTCTACAGCATGAGCCGCGACGAGGCGGAAGCCGTGCTGGCCCACGAGGTGAGCCACGTGGCCAACGGCGACATGGTGACCCTGACCCTGATCCAGGGGGTGGTGAACACCTTCGTGATGTTCTTCGCCCGCATCGTGGCCGGCGTCATCAGCAACTTCTTCAGCTCCAACAACGAGGAAGAGAGCAGCAGCACCGGCGGTTTCGCCTACATGATCACCGTGTTCGTGCTGGAGATGGTGTTCGGCGTGCTCGCCTCCATCATCGTCATGTGGTTCAGCCGTCAGCGCGAGTTCCGTGCCGACGCCGGTGCCGCCAAGCTGGCCGGCCGCGACAAGATGATTGCCGCGCTCCAGCGTCTTGCCCGCGGTGCAGAGCCGCAGATGGAGGGTTCCATGATGGCGTTCGGCATCAACGGCAAGCGCTCCATGAGCGAGCTGTTCATGAGCCACCCGCCCATCGAGCAGCGCATCGCCGCCCTGCGTGGCTGATAGCCAGTCATCTAAAGAAAACGGCTGCCCTCGGGCAGCCGTTTTGCATTCCGGGGACGGGGTTTTGCCCCCCGATCACCCTATTTGATCACCAGATCCGTCAGGGGCACGGCGCAGCAGGTGAGGATCTTGCCCTCGGCACGCTCGGCGGCGCTGATGGCGGGGGCATCGGGGTGATCCACCTCGCCCGAGACCAGGGTCTGCTTGCAACTGCCGCAGATGCCGGCACGGCAGCTCCAGGGCAGCTCTACCCCCTGCTTGTTGGCCTGATCCAGCACGGTGCCCTGGTTGTTGCCCGCAAACTCCCGCTCGCCGATACGCAGTTGCACCGCCTGATGGGGGCGGGCCACCGAGAGCAGGGCCCCGCCAAAGCTCTCCTGGCGGATGCGCCCGGCCGGTACGCCGAGGGCGGTCAGCCGGTTGGCTGCATCGGCCATGAAGCCGTGGGGGCCGCAGATGAACACCTCCCGCTCCTGCAAATCCCGGATCCGGCCCAGGTGATCGTCATTCAGACGGCCGCTGAGCCCCTGCCAGTGTTTGTCAGGCTGGCTCAGGATCAGGGTGAGGGTCATTCCCTGCTGCGCCATGGCGTGCAACTCGCTGGCGGCAGGAATGTCTGCCTCGCTGCGACACAGGTGCATGAAGTGGACGTCACCGAGCTCCCCCCGTAGTGCCAGAGTGCGGGCAATGGAGAGCATGGGGGTGACACCGGATCCCGCCGAGAGCAGCAGCAGCCTGCGCTCGGACCCTAAGTGAAACTCGCCGGCCGGGGGGGCGGCCAGCAGGTGATCGCCCACGCGCAGCTCATGGTGCAGCCAGGGGGAGAGGCGGCCATCGGCCAGCTTCTTGACGCTGATGCTGTAACGCTCGGGCCGCTCCGGCGTGGAGCTCAGGGTGTAGCGGCGTTGAACCCGTGTGTTTTTGATATCGAGGCTGATGGGCAGGTGCTGGCCAGGCAGGTAGTCGGGCAGGGGCTCGCCGTCGGCGGCCTCGAACCAGAAGGTTTCCAGATCCCGGGCCAGGGGTTCCCGGGCGACGCACACCAGCTCCCGCTTTTTCGGGGCCGCGTTGGGGTAGACCGGCGCCCGGGCCCGCTCCAGCACCTCGATCTCGCTGCCCGCCTCAATCCAGCCCTCGTTCAGGGCCACCAGATTCTGGCCGAAATAGACCTCACCATCTTCGCCACGGCGGTAGCGGGTGAGGGTAGCCAGCGGCTCTTTAAGGGCATTGAAGCGCTCCGTGCCTGCCTCCACCGTGGTCATGATGCAGCGGCTGCACGGCTTGTCCACCCGAAACTCCACCTCGCCGATGCGGATCCGCTTCCAGCCATCCTCCTCGAAGGGGCGGGTGCCGCTCGCCACCAGGTTGGTACGAAACTGGCTCATCTGGTGCAAGGCATCGGATCTCAGGTTGAGATCCTCAAGGGAAGCCTGGCTGATGAGCAGCAAGGGGTAGCCGTCAGCAAAGCTCACCCGGGTGCCGGTCTTCTCCCGAAAACGATCGGATGCCTCCCCGAGCCAGAGCAGGCGCACCGGCTCCCTCGCCACCCGGCTCAGCCACTCATCGGCTTCGGGCCCGGTGTGCAGGGCGGTAAAGCGATCCCCCCAGACACCGGTGTGCTGAGGGGCGCGACTGAACGCCGCCTCCATGAGGGCAAGGGGGGGCAGACCTGGATAGCGCAGTTGCAGCCCCCCCTCGACGGGGGTGGCCACCACCTGCTGCAACTGGGGATGGGTGCGGGCGGTGATAAAGGTGCCATCCGGTTTGACCACCATGTAGCGGCGATCCCCGGCAAGTCCCTCCTGGGTCACCCGGGCGCGCTCCAGCGGCATGCCTGCCGTCGATTTGATGGGGTAGAGATGTATGCTGGCGAGGGTCGGCATGTCCTGGTCCTTGTGCTGTGGCGATTCCTGTGAAGAGGGGAAGATAACGATTCCTGCCCCGGGCGGCAATCTTCTCCTGCTGCCCATGTCGAGGGCGGTGAGGGGGCTCGGGCGACAGGCCCGAATGGCTGCGGGGTGTGACGGGGATCCGGTTGTGAAGGGGGCGACCCATAAAGCGCAACATTTATTGATCCTGATCCACCATGTCGTACAAAAAAAGGCCCATCATCGGGCCAGCTTCCAGTTTCTGACGCTTTCGCTTCTTCCCTCTCCGGCCACCGTCTGCCCAGGCAAAACGGTATCAAGCGCATTCGGATGGGGCCTGTCACACAAAAAGAAGAAAGCAATGTATGAGCAAACAACTGGATATGACCCCGCAGCCGGATCTCTCCCAGAAAACGGGAACAGGCCCGGTCCGCACCCGGCTGCCCGTCTGGCGGCCGGCCCTGCCACCTTGCAACCATGCCTGCCCGGCTGGCGAGAACATCCAGGCCTGGCTTGCACTGGCCGAAGCAGGCCGCTTTGAGGCGGCCTGGCAACGACTCATCGAAGAAAATCCCCTGCCTGCAGTCCACGGGCGGGTCTGTTATCACCCCTGCGAAACGGCCTGCAACCGTGCCCAGGTGGATGATGCCGTCTCCATCCACGCTATCGAGCGTTTCCTCGGCGACGAGGCGCTGGCCCGGGGCTGGCAGCCTGTGCCCCCCGCACCCGCCAGCGGCAAGAAGGTGCTGGTGATCGGTGCAGGTCCCTCCGGCCTCTCCTGCGCCTGGCACCTCAATCGGCTCGGCCATCAGGTGGAGATCCGCGAAGCGGGGCCGCTGGCCGGCGGCATGCTGCGCTTCGGTATTCCCGCTTACCGTCTGCCTCGCGAGATGCTGGACAGGGAGGTGGCCCGCATCGTGGCGGCCGGGGTGACGCTGACTCTCAACCACAAGGTGGAAGACGTGCTCAAAGTGCGCGACGAGGGGGGCTTTGACGCCGTCTTCATGGCCATCGGCGCCCATCTGGCCAAGCGGGTCGATATTCCGGCCCGGGAGGCGGGCAAGATCCTCGATGCGGTGAGTTTCCTCGAGCAGGCCAGTCTTGCCGAAGAACAGGGCTTGCCACCGCCAAAACTGGGACGGCGGGTGGCCATCTACGGTGGCGGCAACACCGCCATGGACGCGGCCCGTACCGCCCGTCGCCTTGGGGTGGAAGAGGCGATGATCATCTACCGCCGCGACCGGGATCATATGCCGGCCCACACCTTCGAAGCCGATGAGGCCGAGGAGGAGGGGATCAAGATCAACTGGTTGCGCACCATCCGCCAGCTCGACAGTACCAATATCGAAGTGGAGGTGATGGCGCTGGATGCTGAGGGCAAGCCGGTGCCCACCGGCCAGTTTGAAACCCTCGAAGCGGACTCCCTTATTCTGGCGCTCGGTCAGGAGGTCGACCTCTCGGTGCTGGAGAGCATTCCCGGGGTACGGGTCAACAAGGAGGGGGTGGTGCAGGTCGGCGAGAACCTGATGACGGATGTGCCGGGTCTGTTTGCCGGCGGCGACATGGTGCCTTCCGAGCGCACCGTCACCATCGCCACCGGTCACGGCAAGAAGGCGGCGCGCCACATGGATGCCTGGCTGCGCGGTCGCCTCTACCACAAACCGCTTTCCTATTCATTGGTGGGGCCGGAGCAGTTGCAACTCTGGTTCCAGACCCACGCGCCCGCCAGCAGCCAGCCGGTCAAACCGGCGTGGGCGCGGGACGACTTTGGCGAGATCATCGGCGGGCTGGATGAGGTGGCAGCCCGCTACGAGGCGGCGCGTTGTTACTCCTGCGGCAATTGCTTCGAGTGCGACGGCTGCTATGGCAGCTGCCCCGAGCAGGCCATCGCCAAGTTGGGGCCGGGTCTGGGGTATCAGGTGGATGCCGAGCGCTGCACCGGCTGCGGTGCCTGCCACGACCAATGCCCTTGTCACGCCATCGAGCTGCGCCAACCGGAGGAGTCCCAATGAAACATGAACTGATCATGGTTGACGGCAACGAAGCCGCGGCCCGGGTGGCGTATCAGCTGAGCGAAGTGTGTGCCATCTATCCCATCACCCCGAGCTCGACCATGGCCGAACTGGCCGATGCCTGGGCGGCAGAAGGGCAGACCAACCTGTGGGGTAACATCCCTACAGTGGTGGAGATGCAGAGTGAAGGGGGGGCGGCCGGCACGGTACACGGCGCCCTGCAGGCGGGGGCGCTCGCCACCACCTTCACCGCCAGTCAGGGACTGATGCTGATGCTGCCCAACATGTACAAGATCGCCGGTGAATTGACTTCGGCGGTGTTCCATGTGGCGGCCCGCTCGCTGGCGGCGCAGGGGCTGTCGATTTTTGGCGACCATCAGGATGTGATGGCGGCGCGCAGCACCGGCTTTGCCATGCTCGCCTCCGGCTCGGTGCAGGAGGCGCAGGACTTGGCCTTGGTTGCCCACAGCGTCACCTTGCAGTGCCGGGTGCCCTTTATCCACTTCTTCGACGGCTTTCGCACCTCCCACGAGGTGAACAAGATAGTCGCGCTGCACAAAGATGAAATTCGCGCCCTTATCGACAACGACTGGGTACGCGCCCACCGTGCCCGGGCGCTCAACCCGGATCATCCGGTGATGCGTGGCACGGCCCAGAACCCGGACACCTATTTCCAGTCCCGCGAGAGCGTCAACCCCTTCTACGAGGCGGTGCCGGCGCGGGTGCAGCAGTGCATGGAGAGCCTCGGTGAGCTGACTGGCCGCCACTACCAGTTGGTGGAGTACCACGGCGCGGCGGATGCCACCGACGTCATCGTGCTGATGGGCTCGGGGGCGGCCACCGCCCGCACGACCGTGGATTGGCTCAACCGGCAAGATCGCAAGACCGGGGTGCTGATCATTCGCCTCTATCGCCCCTTCCCGGTACAGGCACTGCTCGATGCGCTGCCCGCGAGCGTGCGGCGCATGGCGGTGCTGGATCGCACCAAGGAGCCGGGGGCGGGCGGCGAGCCGCTGCTGCTGGATGTGCAGAGCGCCCTCATCGACGGTTTGCAGCGCGGCCTTATCAAGCGGCTGCCGTGGCTCAGTGGTGGTCGCTATGGCCTCTCTTCCAAAGAGTTCACCCCCGCCATGTGCGCGGCGGTATTCGAGGAGCTGGCATCCGATGCGCCGCGCCCCCGCTTTACCGTGGGGATCGTCGATGATGTGTCGGGCCTCAGTCTGGCCTGGCATCCCATCGGCGATCTGGAGCCCGCCAGTCGGGTACGGGCGCTCTTCTTCGGCCTTGGTGCCGACGGCACAGTCGGCGCCAACAAGAACAGCATCAAGATCATCGGCGAGCTGGAGGGCTTCCACGCTCAGGGCTACTTCGTCTACGACTCCAAGAAGTCGGGCTCGCGCACCGTCTCCCACCTGCGCTTTGGCCCCGAGCCCATCGGCGCCCCCTGGCTTATCGAGCAGGCGAGCTTTATCGGCTGCCACCAGTGGGGCTTCGCCCTGTCGGTAGATCTGCTGGAGCACGCCGCCGAAGGGGCGACCCTGCTGCTCAATGCTCCCTATGAGCCTGACCGTGTCTGGGCCGAGCTGCCCGAGCAGCTGCGGGCCCGCATCCGCGCCCTCGATATCCGGCTCTACTGCATCGACGGGGATCGGGTGGCCGAACAAAACGGCATGGGCAATCGCATCAACACCATCATGCAGACCTGCTTCTTCGCCCTGGCCGGGGTGCTGCCGCGAGGCGAGGCGATCGCCCTCATCAAGCAGAGCATCGAGAAGAGCTATGCCCGCAAGGGGCCAGATGTGGTGGCGCGCAACTTCGCCGCGGTGGACGACACCCTGGCCCACCTGCAGCGGGTGCGCCTCCCGGCGGGGGATGAGCGCTGCGATGACTATCCGCTGCCGCTGGCACCGGGCGGCAGCGAGTTCGTGCAGCGGGTCACCGGCGAGATGCTGGCGGGGCGCGGCGATCGCATCCCGGTCTCCATGCTGCCGGTGGATGGCACTTACCCCACCGCCACCAGCCGCTTCGAGAAGCGGGATATCGCCCGCGAGATCCCGATCTGGCATTCGGATATCTGCATCCAGTGCGGCAACTGCGTCTTTGTCTGCCCCCACGCGGCGCTGCGGGCCAAGTTCTACCATCAGGACTGGCTGGCGACCGCCCCCGAGGCAGCGCAGTCGGTGCCCGTCACCGCCAAGGGCTTCCCCGACAGTCGCTACACCTTGCAGCTCTATCCGGAAGATTGCACCGGCTGCGGCCAGTGCGTGCAGGCCTGTCCGGTGCGGGTCGGGGCGGATGAGGAACACGAGGGCGAGCGCGCCATCGCCATGATGGACAAGGCGCCCCATCTGGCTGGTCAGAAACAGGCGCTGCGCTGGTTCGAAAGCCTGCCCTGGCCTGCCCGCGAGCGGGTGGACTTCTCCACGGTGCGCGGCACCCAGTTCCTCGAACCCCTGTTCGAGTTCTCCGGTGCCTGCGCCGGCTGTGGCGAGACCCCCTATCTCAAGCTGCTGACCCAGCTGTTTGGGGATCGCATGTTGGTGGCCAACGCCACCGGTTGCTCCTCCATCTACGGCGGCAACCTGCCGACTACGCCGTGGGCCAAGAACGGCGAAGGGAAGGGGCCGGCCTGGTCGAACTCCCTGTTTGAGGACAACGCCGAGTTTGGCTTTGGTTTTCGTCTCACCGCCGATCAGCATCACGGTCAGGCGGTGGCGGCCCTTGAAGCGATGAAGGGGGAGCTGGGCGCCGAGCTGGTCGATACCCTGATTAGCGCCCCGCAGCGGCTGGAGTCGGAGATCCGCGCCCAGCGTACCCGGGTCGCCCAAGTGCGGGAGCGGCTGGAAGAGGTGAAATCCGGCAAGGCCCGCGAACTGCTCTCCTTGATTGATCAGCTGGTGCGCCGCTCGGTCTGGATAGTGGGCGGCGATGGCTGGGCCTATGACATCGGCTCGGCGGGGCTCGACCATGTGCTCGCCTCCGGCCGCGATGTGAACGTGCTGGTGATGGATACCGAGGTCTACTCCAACACCGGCGGTCAGATGTCGAAATCGACCCCGCTCGGCGCTGTCGCCAAGTTCGCGGCGGGAGGCAAGACGCTGGCCAAGAAGGATGTGGCGTTGCAGGCCATCTCCTACGGCAACGTCTATGTTGCCCGCATCGCCTTTGGTGCCAACCCGCAGCAGGCGCTGCAGGCCTTGCGGGAGGCGGAGGCCTATCCGGGCCCGTCGCTGATCATCGCCTACAGCCACTGCATCGCCCACGGCATCGACATGGAGCAGGGATTGGCCCAACAGAAGCGTGCGGTCGATTCGGGCCACTGGCCGCTGATGCGCTACAACCCGGTACTGCGCAGCGCCGGGCAGAACCCCTTCAGCCTCGACAGCCTGCGCCCCTCCATTCCCCTTGCCGAATATCGGCAGGAGGAGACCCGTTATCGGGTGCTGGCCCAGAGCCACCCGGAAGAGGCACAGCGGCTGATGCAGGTGGCGCAACAAGTGGCGTGGCAGAAGTGGGCCACCTACGAGGAGATGGCCACCCGCGAGGCCAGCCATTTCCATCCGCCGGTGTGAGGATGGGGTGAAACAGGTATGACAAAGCGGGCCATTGGCCCGCTTCGTTTTCCGGTGCCAAGGGAAGTGGCCGTTGCCGCGCCTTGGGGCGGTCAATAAAAAGCCCGGCGTCGGGCCGGGCTGGCAGGATAAGTTGCTTATCCAGGTATTCGTCGAGGCGTCTAGTGTGGATGTTGTTTGAGGATGTCGTATATCTCCTCTTTCAGTTTAAGTTTCTGTTTTTTCAGATCCTTCACCTCGGAGCTGTAGTCGCTGGCGTGGTGTTTCTCCAGCTTTCTGATCTCCGCATCCAGGTCGTTGTGCAAGTCAAACTTCTTCTGGAAATGGACATCACTGCTCTTCAGTTTCGAGATGAGATCTCTGTACTCCGGAAACATGTAATGAAGCCTCCTTGTTGTCGTTTGATTGTGCCTGCAAGACCAAAGTACCCCTTACTGCCGGGGAGAAACGTGATCCCGATCCAATTCGGGGCCACGGAATTGCTGCATGGGAAGGGTGATTTTTAACTGTTTGAATTACATGATGATTGCCTGCTGACCCAGGGGCAGCAGAGGAAAGAAGCGGGATCCGCTTCACATTCGGGAGAGGGGGTCTGCAACGGGGCGGGCAACAGAAAGGGGCGCGAGGCCCCTGACTGGAAACGGGTGAGCCGTTTACTCTTTTTTCTTTTTCTTCTCGGGCAGGGGCTTGCCGTCTCTGGCAATCACCTTGCCCGCCTCGAAACCGATCTGCGCTGCCAGCTCTTCCAGATCCGGCGCCTTGGCCTCGTTGCCGATGGCGTACTGGTAGTTGGCGATGGAGATCTTCTCCGCCACCGGTGTGCCCGGCACGATGGGTTCGCGCCAGCCCTGACCGATGTGGGCCACCAGGGTACCGTTCATGATGAGCTCGCCGACGATCTCCTGGGTGGGGATGCCCTTGCCATAGGTGAGGCCCTGCGGGTGCTTCTTGCCGACCAGGGGCTCTTGGCTTGCGGGCATCAGCTTGGTGCGGATCAGCCACTTGGGCGATTTGGTCTTGCCCACCGCCTTGCCGGTCTGGTACTCGTTGATCTTGATGGTCTTGATCATCTGGGCCGTGAACTCCTTGGTCAGGGCCTTCTGGGCTTCGCTGGTCTCGTCGATGACGATGGGGGCCACATACCAGGTCTGGGGAGCCTGCGCCTTGGGGGTCGCCGGGGCGGTTTGCGCCATGGCGAGCGGGCTGAGCAGGATGGCCGTCAACAAGAGTCCGATTTTCTTCATGGTGATTCCGCTTATGTTTCGACAAGAATTTTGTTTTGCCAGCGACGACTGCGCCAGCGCCAGAACATGGCCAGACCGCGCACCCACTCGTCGCAGGCGAGGGCCAGCCAGATGCCTACCAGGCCATAGCCCTGCATGATACCAAGGAAATAGGCCAGGGGAACGGCAATGCCCCACATGGAGACGAGCGCCATGTAGAGCGGGAAACGGGCATCCCCGGTGGCGCGCAGGGCGTTGATCACCACCAGATTGAAGGTGCGACCGGGTTCGAGGATGAGGCTGATGAGGAAGAGCTGCGCCACCTGGGTGATGATGTCGGCGTCGTCGGTGAACAGGCTGATGATGGCGCGGCCGTTGAGGGCGGCGGCGATGGCGATGGCGGCGGTGACGATGAGGCCGAGTTTCAGGCTCTTCATCAGTTGGCGATAGGCCTGATCGAAGCGTCGGGCCCCCGCCAGGTGGCCGATGATGATCTCGTTGCCAAGGCCGATGGAGAGGCCGAACAGCAGGATGAACAGGCAGATCTGGAAGAAGTAGGACTGGGTCGCCAGCGCCTTGTCGCCGAGCAGGCCGACGAAGGCGGTCACCACCATGAACTGCAGCATCCAGGAGAGGTTCTCCCCCGCCGCCGGCAGCCCGATGTGCAGCACCTTGTCCAGCATGGCGCGGCTTGGGCGGACGATCTCGGGCAGACGCAGCCGGATGCCGGTCTTGCGCGCCACCAGCCATACCAGCAGCACCACCCCGACGATGCGCCCCGCCACCGTGCTGATGGCGACCCCGGCGACCCCGAGCTGGGGCAGGCCGAACCAGCCATAGAGCAGCAGCAGGTTGCCGACGAAGGTGATGAGGTTGACGATGAGGGTCACGTACATGGCCTGGCGGGTGTGGCCGTGGGCACGCAGGGTGGCGGCCAGACAGAGGGCCGCCGCCTCCGGCAGCAGGCAAAGCCCGATGATCTGCAGGTAGAGGCTGCCGTCGCTCATCAGGTGGGCAGGCAGGTTCATCAGCGCCAGCATGGTGCCGGCCCCCGCCATGACGCCGACCGCGGCCACCAATCCCACCAGCAGGTTGAAACCGATGGCGGTGTGGATGACGACGCGGGCTTTTTCCTTGTCTCCCGCCCCCAGATACTGGGTGATCACCACGCTGGTGCCGATGCTGACGAAGCTGAACAGGGTGATGGCGAGATCGAAGACCTGGTTGCCCACCGCGAGGGCCGCCACCCCCTGATAGGAGACGTGGCCCACCATGAAGGTGTTGAGGGCCCCGGTCAGAAAGTGGAGGGCCAGATCGATGAACAGTGGCCAGGTCAGGGCGAAGAGGGAGCCCGGGCCCGCGTGGGATTGAGTCTGCATGGGATATCCAGGTGCTGGCGATGGCCCTCGTCAGGGCCAACTGGAGGGGCATTTAACACCAAGCGGGGGCGGGGTGCAATCCTGGTCGCAGGAGGAGGGGGCCTGTGACCGGGGGATGTGTCTCAGACCGGCGTGGCGCCGGCCTCCTGCTCGCTGGGGCGGGTGAGGCGCGCCGAGTCGGGCAGGTCGTCATCGTGCGGCCAGCGGGTGAGCAGGGCATCCGTGGTGCTCTCCACCCCCTCGTCGTCCCGGAACACCGGCTCCCGGTAGCAGCGGGTCATGCGCAGGGCCTGATACATGTCGGGGCAGAGGATGATGCCATCCTCGCCGACCCGGATCCCCGCCTGTTTGAACCACTGGCTCATCTGGCCGTGCCGACCGGCCATCACCATGTGGATGCCGCGCCGCTTGAGCTCCTTGTGCAGCTCTCCCACCATGCTCATCACGCTGATGTCCTGATGGGTGAAGCAGGCCACCGCATCCACCACCAGGCACCTGGGATTGTGGGGATCCTGCACCAGCAGCGCCAGCACCCGCCGCTTGAAGTAGGGGGCGTTGAAGTAGGTGAGCGGGGAGTTGAAGCGGTAGACCAGGATGCCAGGAATCGCCTTGGCCTGCTCGTTATCCCCCAGGGTGCGCACCACGCCCTCGTCGTCCATGCCGAGCAGCTGGTCGGTGGGACGCATCACGTTGCGCAGGAACTGGAACAGCCCTAGCAGCACCGCGAGGGTGATGCCCGGAATGACCCCCATGGTGAGCACGCTGACAAAGGTCACCAGGGCGAGCCAGAAGGCGGCGCGGTCCGATTCGCGCAGGGCCCAGAGGCCGCGAAAATCCGTGAGCGACAGGGAGGCCATCACCAGCACCACGCCGAGGGCGGCGGTGGGAATGTATTGCAGCGGCGCCGTCAGGTAGAAGGTGACCAGGGCGATGACGGCGGCGGCGATGATGGAGACCAGCTGGCTTTTGCCGCCGTTGGCGTCGTTGACCGCGGTGCGCGAATCCGCCCCGCTGATGGCAAAGCCCTGAGAGGCCGCCGCCGCCAGGTTCGCCATGCCCAGCGCCCTAAACTCCTTGTCCGCATCAATCTCGTAGCCGTTCTTGGCGGCAAAGCTGCGGGCGGTGAGCATCATGGAGACGAAGCTCACCATGGCGAGGTTGAGGGCGGGCAGCACCAGCTCACGGATAAGCCCGGGGGGAAAGTCCGGCATCTGGAAGGCGGGCAGCCCCGAGCCGATGGTCCCCAGGGTGGCGATGTCGACGCGGCCGAGATTGAACAGCCACACCAGGGCCGCCGTCACCACCATGGCCACCATGGAGGAGGGCCAGGCCGGTCTGTAGCGCTTGGCCAGCAGCAGGGTGAGCAGAGCGGTCAGGCTCATGGCCAGGGTGGGCAGATGGGTCTGGGTAATGTAGCTGGTGCCGTTCAGGATCCGCTCTATCAGGTAGCGCTCGCTGAAGGTGAAACCGAAGATCTTGGAGAGCTGGCCCACCATGATGGTGATGGCCACCCCGTTGAGCAGCCCCATCAGGATGGGGCGGGAGAGAAAGTCTGCCAGCACCCCCAGTTTGAAGCGGCTGGCGATGAGGCACCAGAAGCCGGTCATGGCGGTCATGGTCATCACCAGTTGCCAGTGACGGGTGGGATCCCCGGCGGCGAGCGGCGTTACCACGGCGGCGATCACCGCGCAGGTGGCGGCATCCGGACCGACGATGAGCTGACGGGAGGTGCCAAAGAGGGCGTACACCACCATGGGCAGGATGCAGGAGTAGAGGCCGACGATGGCGCCTACCCCGGCGAGCTCCGAATAGGCGATGGCCACGGGCAGGGCCACGGCCGCGACCGAGAGGCCAGCGCGAAGATCCGGCATCAGCCAGGCCCGCTGGTATTGCAGCAAGGCGGCGAGCCCCGGCAGCCAGCGCTCGAGAGAGAAGAAGTCGCGCATTATTTAACCCATTGAGTTACAAACATCTTTTTCTTAGTGTGCCCAAGGTTGTCGGCCCTTTGCAATCCGCTCATGGCCAGTTCACCACAAGGTCAGGCCAGATGCGTTGCCACCCCTTGGCCCTGACCCGTTCGCTAAAGATACGGCTCTCCTGGCGACAGCGCGGATTGGGGCTCACCACCAGGGACCAGTTGGGGGCAAAGCCGTAGGGGGCCAGCCACTCGAACGCATCATCTGCCAGCAGGCGGACCCCGATGCAGGTGGGTATCTCCACCCAGTGGCTGAGGGCCGAGAGCGAGCTGGCAAAAGGAGGCACCTGCTGGCGCAGATGCATGCGGGCCTGGTTGCGCACCTCCCACAACTGGCCCGGCATCCTGGCGGCGAGCCAGGCTTCGTGATCGGCCTCCTTCAATCCAGTCGGATCAGCGCTGTCCAGATAGATAAGATCAATGTCGTTGAGCGGGGTGGGCTCGGCCTTGTCATGGAGGTGATCCCAGATGAGGTTGCGCACAAACCCCGCCCCCAGGGCCCAGTCGGGCAGGGCAAGCTCCCGCGCAGCCCGGAGGCAATCCATGCGCGGGTGATCAGCCCGCAGCAGGGCCTCGGTGCAGGCCCGCAGGTGCGCCTCCCGCAGCGCCCCGGCTTCAACCTGCATTGCGGCGCAACCAGACGTCGATGTAGCTGCAGCTCGGCACTATGGTGAGCCCCTCAGAGAGGGTCCAGTCGTAGAAGCTGCGGGCCAGCTTGTCGGCAATCCCCTGTCCGCGCAGCTCGGGGGGAACCTGGGTGCTGTAGGCGTCCACTGTGGTGGCGTCCAGCCGGCGATAGGCAAGGCGGGAGAGCTTGTCGTCCACGGTGCAGACAAACTGCTGCTGATCGGCCTGGTGAAGGATGTCGCTCATCGGGAGTCCTCTCTGGGTGAATGGGAAGATCAGAACATGGCGGACAGGGTTTGCCAACGCCATTCTTTGCGCCCATGGCGGGCTCGCTTACACTGGCCGGCCTGCGAATGGTCGCAAGGCAAGGTATAGAACATTGAGAGAGGATGGATCCGTCATGGCCTTCGCCACCCTGGACGATCTGATAGGCAACACCCCGCTGCTGGCGCTGCGCCGCATCAATCCGCACCCCGGCGTCACCCTGCTGGTGAAGCTGGAGGGCAACAACCCCGCCGGCTCCGTCAAGGACAGGGCGGCGCTGAACCTCATCAGGCAGGCAGAGGCGAGTGGTCACTTAGCGCCAGGAGCCCGGCTCATCGAGGCCACCTCCGGCAATACCGGCATCGCGCTGGCCATGGTGGCGGCGTCCCGGGGTTACCGGATGCGACTCATCATGCCGAGCAACATGAGTCAGGAGCGGCGCGACGCCATGCAGGCCTACGGCGCCGAGCTGGTGCTGGTGGAAGAGGGCATGGAAGCGGCGCGAGACCTCGCCCTGGCCATGCAGGCGCGGGGGGAGGGGCTGGTGCTCGATCAGTTCAACAACCCCGCCAACCCGGATGCCCACTACCGCTCCACCGGCCCCGAGATCTGGCGCCAGAGCGGCGGGGCGGTCACTCACTTCGTCTCGGCCATGGGCACCACGGGCACCATCATGGGGGTCTCCCGCTACCTCAAGGAGCAGAACCCGGCGGTGGCGGTGATCGGCCTGCAACCGGCCGAGGGGAGCCAGATCCCCGGCATTCGCCGCTGGCCCGAGGCCTACCGGCCCGCCATCTTCGAGCCTGCGCGGGTCGATGGGGTGCTGGATGTGACACTGGAAGAGTCCCTCGTCATGATGCGCCGCCTGGCGCGGGAGGAGGGGATCTGCTGCGGTGTCAGCTCGGGTGGCGCCGTGGCCGGGGCCTTGCGGGTGGCGGCAGAGATCGGGCAGGGGGTGGTGGTGGCGATCATCTGCGATCGGGGGGATCGCTACCTCTCCACCGGGGTCTTCACCCCCGATGCCTGACGGGCAAGGGCCCGCTACTCCCAGGCCCGCTCCAGCAGGGCCAGCAACTGTTCCCTGTCCGCATCCTTGCGGTTGTAGAGCAGGGCGCCGTCGTTGATGGCGAGATCCCGGATCCCGGGCAGCAGCGTCTTGTCGGTGAGGCCCGCCTCCCGCAGGGTGCGGGGCAGCTTGACCGTCTGCCACAGGGTATCGCGCAGTGCCTGCAACGCCTCGATGGTGGCCTGGGGTCTCCCCTCGGCCGGGGTCGCGGCAAAGCGCTCCGGCCCCACCAGGGGCAGCAGCAGGCGGGCGAGCTCGGGGTCGATGCCGGGCCGGTTGTAGTCGAGCACGGTGGGCAGGAAGAGGTTCATGCAGAGGCCATGGGGCAGGTGGCAGCGCGCCCCCAGACTGTGGCCGAGGGCGTGCACCAGCCCCACCATGGAGTTGGAAAACGCCATGCCCGCCAGGGTGGAGCCCTCTGCCAGTTGCAGCCGCAGGCCCTTGTCCGTCGGGTGGGCCAGCACCCTGGGCAGGGCGGTGGCAATCTTCTCCACCGCCATCAGGGCCAGGGCGTCACTGACCGGGTTCTTGCCGTTGCCGATGAAGGCCTCGATGGCGTGGGTCATGGCATCCATGGCGGTGGCGGCGGTGATGGGCAGAGGCAGCCCCAGGGTGAAGCGGGGATCCAGCACCGCGAGCCGGGGCAGCAGGAAGGGGGAGGTGAAGGGCACCTTGCGCCCGCTCCCTTCATCCTTGATCACCGCCACCAGCGTCACTTCGGAGCCGGTCCCCGCGGTGGTGGGGACCACCGCCAGGGGGTTGAGGGGACGGGTCAGGCAATCCGCTCCGGCATAGTCGAGCAGCCGCTCGCCCCCCAGGGTCGCCAGTATGTTCACCGCCTTGGCGGTGTCGATGACGGAGCCGCCGCCAAGGGCGAGCAGGCTGTCACAGCCCAGCTCCCGGTAGTGGCGGGCGATCCGCTCCACCACGGCGGTGGAGGAGTCCGCCGGGATCTCGTCCCAGATGGCGGCGACCGGCAAGGCCCCTTCGGCCATCACATCGGCCAGCAGGGTGGCGAGCCCGCTGCCGCTGACCCCCTTGTCGGTGAGCAGCAGCGGGCGGCCAGCCCCCAATCCCCTCAAGGCATCCGGCAACTGCTCCAGTGCCTGCTCCCCCGCCATCAGCTTGACCGGGCAGAAAAAATCGTAATAACGGCTCATCCCGTTCTCCTCGTGTTCAACCGGTCAGCAGACCCAGATAGATGTGGCAGGCCCGCGCGAGCTTGCGATGCGGGTCCGGGTAGTGGCGAAGCAGGGGCCGTGCGATGAAGGCGGGCAGGATCAGGCTCTGCAACTGCTCAAGCGCCCGCACCAGGTGCATGGCCGCGTCGAGATCCCCCTCCACCAGCAGCCGGTTTTCGCAAAAGGCCTGGTTGATGCCGAGGCGAAAACTGAGGGCGCGAAAGGCGACGGCGGGGTGCTTGAAGCGCACCCGCAGGGGGTGGGGGCCGTTATGGGCACAGGTCGAATGCGCCCTGCCAGCCTCCTCACCGCAGTGCCAGCGCCCCGCGAACTTGTAGAGACTCAGCCCCCGGGTCATGCCGTTTACCTCCAGCCTGATGGTGAGGCCGTCCGGCAGGGGGGCAAGCTCGCGGCGCACCGCCTCGTCGACCCGGGCGGCGCGGCACAGGGTGCGGCCGATGATCCAGAGCAGGCTGCCAATCCAGAGGCGTCTGCCGGTGGCAAGCAGGGCGTCAGGGCGCATGGGAACCTCCGCTGATGGCGGACCAGAAGAGGGCGAAGGCGCTCTCCTGCCAGTGGGGGTCTTCTCCCAGTTCAGGCTGATCGACAAAGAGGGAGGCGCAGGCCAGAAACTGGCCCTGGCACACCTCCAGCATCAGGGCCGGCGGGGCCAACATCAGCTTGCCGCTGGCCTGGCCCCGGGCGAGCAGGCTCGGCAGAAAATGCAGGGTCTCCGCCAGGATCTGGCTGCGCAGGGGGCGGGCCAGCAGGGGGGAGTGGAAAAAGCCCAGCACGAACCTGAGCTCACGGGGGTGAGCCTGCATCCAGCCCATGGCCTGGTGCCAGTAGTGGCGGGCCTGCGCCTGGAGCGGCAGGGCGGCATCGGCCTCGGTGATGGCGGCGCCAAGGCGCAGCTTGATGTCCTGGTAGAGGCTCTGGATCAGCACCTCCTTGCTGGGAAAGTGATGAAACAGGGTGCCATTGGCCACCCCGGCCGCCTTGGCGATGCGGGCGGTGGCGGCGCCCTGCAGGCCATCCTCCGCGCACAGGGCCAGGGCGGCATCCAGGATCTGGCGGCGTTTGTCGGTCATGGTCTCTCGCATCTCGCCTCCTAGCGCAGGAACAGGGCCATCATCAGCCGCTGGTACCAGCGCCGATAGGGGGGATGAATGAGGGAGCCTGTGCTGAAGCGTCCGCGGCGCAGCACGGTTTTCGCCTTGGAGAAGGTGAGAAACCCCTCGCGGCCGTGATAGTGGCCCATGCCGGAGGGACCGATGCCGCCGAAGGGGGCATCGTCCGCAGCCACCTGGAACAGACTCTCGTTGATGGCCATGCCCCCGGCGTGGGTCTCCCGGATGAGGCGGCGCTGCAGCGTCTCGTCCAGGCTCATCAGATAGAGCGCCAGGGGGCGGGGCCGGGCCGCCACATAGGCCAGGGCCTCCTCGATGTCGTCATAGGGCACCAGGGGCAGCAGGGGGCCGAAGATCTCCTGCTGCATCACCTGGCAGTGGCCGGGCACCTCGGTCAGCAGGTGGGGCACCAGCTTGCGGGTGGCGTCATCCCGGGCGGGCGTGACGCAGGGGTGGAGCTGGGCGCCGGCCTGCCTCGCCTCCTCCAGCCAGGCGGTGAGCCGCTCGTACTGGGGGGCGTTGATGATGGCGCCATAATCCGGGCTCTCGAGCCCTTTGGGGTAGAGGCGGCGAAAATGGGCCTGATAGGCCTCGATGAAGGCCTGCTCCTGCCCCCTCGGCAGCAGCACGTAGTCGGGGGCCACGCAGATCTGGCCGGCATTGAGGCTCTTGCCGAAGATCATCCGCTCCACCGCCAGGGCCAGGGGCATGTCGGGGGCGATGAGACAGGGGCTCTTGCCGCCGAGCTCCAGGGTGAGGGGGGTGAGCTGGGGGGCGGCGGCGGCCATCACCAGCCGACCCACCGCCGTGGAGCCGGTGAAGATGAGATGGTCGAAGGGGAGGACGCTGAAAGCGGCCGCGATCCCCGCATCCCCCTCGATGACCACCACCTCGTCACCGCCGAGGGCCTCATCGAGCAGGGTGCGCAGCACGGCGTTGGTGTGAGGGGTGAACTCGGAGAGCTTGATCATGGCGCGGTTGCCGGCGGCGAGGGCGCCGATGAAGGGCCCGAGGCTCAGCATCACCGGGAAATTCCAGGGCACCATGATGCCGACCACGCCGAGGGGCTGATAGTGCACCTCGACCCTGGCGGGTGCCAGCAGCAGGCCGGAATGACGGCGCTCCGGTTTCATCCACCCCTTGAGCCGTTTCAGGGTGTAGTTGATCTGCATGACGCAGGGGAGCACATCGGCGATCAGGCTGTCGTAATCGCTGCGCTGGCCGTAGTCCCGGGCCAGGGCCTGACACAGTGCCTGCTTGTGGCGCAGCAACCCCTGCTTGAGGGCGTCAAGTCTGGCGCGGCGGGACGCCAGATCCGGCATGGGGGTGGCCTGGCTGGCCTGCCTGAGCCGATGCAGTTGCTCGGGGAGGGAGAACTTGTCCGGTGAGGCGGGGGTGACGGTGGTGTCCATGGCATGCTCCGCACGAAAAGTGACCGACTGATTAGTCGGTCCAAATCTAGCGATTCGTTGCCGACTTGTAAACCGGGCAGGGGCAGAGGGTGGCTGCCAGTGGGCGGCGTTGTCCGGAACTGTGTCCGGGCTCCCATTTTTGAGGCATCCGGATTGGTCTTATATCCAATAAGGGGTAATTGTGGGTCACCAACTCGGAGGGAGAACCGCACATGACCAGGGAATTGCATAGCCTGCTGGCCCGGCTGGATGACGTGATCGCGCGCATGCCGGACAGTTTCAATACCTATGAGTTTGCCCAGAAGCTGGCGCTGCAACATCAGCAGGAGTATTTCGCCGCAGGCCACTCCCTGGCGGGCCAGGAGAAGAACCTGCTGCGCCTGCTCCACGAGAAGATTGCCCTGGCGCTGGCGAGCCATGAGGGCGTCATCGAGGGGGCCCTGCTGCCCTGCATGACCCCCTGGGGAGAGCGCGCCACCTCGCCCCGCTGGCACCGCAAGCACTGACCCGGCAACAACATGAAAAGGCCCCTCGGGGCCTTTTCATGTTGGGGGTCGCACCTACTGGACCAGCCTGCGGGCCTGCCAGTAGCGGCTGTTCCAGTAGACGTTGTCGAGGCGCGAGCGGATCACGCCCTTGCTGGTGGAGGCGTGGATGAACTCACCTGCCCCGGTGTAGACCCCGACGTGGTACTGCTGCCAGCCGGTCTTGAAGAAGACCAGGTCCCCGTGCTGGAGACGGTATCTGTCCACCGGGCGGCCGAGGCTCGCCTGGGATTCCGTGGTGCGGGGCAGGGTGAAGCCCAGCACCTGGCTGTAGGCGAGCTGGGTGAAGGCGGAGCAGTCGAGACCGGCGCGGCTGGTACCGCCCATGCGATAGGGCACGCCGCGCCACTGCTGATAGAAGTTGTCGAATGCGCCGCTCTGGCGCACGGGAGGGGGAGGCTCCGGCGTGCTGGAGCAGGCGGCGAGAAGCAGGGCCAGCAGGGGCAGCAGCAAGGTGCGAAACATCTCAACTCCTTGATAGGGCACGGGGTTCATCATAGACGATGATCCTGCCTGGAACCTGAATGACAACGGCATTGACGAGTGGCCGCCTGTGGGGCAGCCACTGGATCACCCCGCCGGTTTGGGGGTAATGAGCGGCGTCAGCAGCTCGGCAATCTTGTAGAAGGTCTGTACCCGCGTGGTGCTGGGGCGCCACACCAGGCCTATCTCCCGATAGGGTTTCTCACCGGGCAGGGGAATGGCCACCAGGTCCGTGTTGTCGAGGATGCCCGCATCTATGGCCATCTGGGGCAGGAAGGTGGTGCCAAGACCGGCCCCCACCATCTGCACCAGGGTGTGCAGGCTGGTGGCGGCGAACGGGTTGATCTTGCTCTTGTCCCGCAGCCGGCAGGCGCTCACAGCGTGCTCCGTCAGGCAGTGCTCCCGCTCCAGCAGGAAGATGCTCTGGTTGGGCAGCTCCTTGTAGTCGAACGGCATGTGCAGGCCCGCCGCCATGTGGGAGGGCATCACCATGTGGAAGGGATCCTGGCCGACGGTCTTGCTGTGGAAGCCGCCGATCTCCACCGGCAGTGCCAGGATCAGCAGATCGAGCTGCCCCTGCTCCAGCTGCTTGAGCAGATTGGTGGTGGTGTCTTCCCGCAGCAGCAGTTCCAGATCCGGATAGGCCTTGCCGCACACCTGCAGCAGCTTGCTCAGCAGGAAGGGGGCGATGGTGGGGATGCAGCCCAGGCGCACCGTGCCGTGCATGACGCCCCCCTGCTGCTGCCCCAGCTCCATCAGATCCCGGGCATCGGAGAGCAGGTTGCGCGCCCGCGCCACGATTTCCATGCCGACCGGCGTCATGATGAAGCTCTTGTGATCCCGCTCCACCAGTTGCAGGTTCATCATGTCCTCCAGGGTCTGGATCCCGGTACTCAGGGTCGACTGGCTGACATGGCAGGCCTTGGCGGCGCGGTTGAAATTCTTGTGCTCGTCCAGAGCGACCAGATACTGGAGCTGCTTCAGGCTGGGCCAACGTTGCATAGGAGAAACCCGATCGATGCTATCTATCTGATTTGATTAATCTACCATCGAGAAGCCCCGTTGTCGCCGACAAATCGGTGCCCCCTGGCAGGCGCACTGCCTCACGCACATGGGGTGGCCTGCTCCGATGGGCTGGCCACCCCTCATTGGTCAGGAGCTTATCCCCTTGTGCCGCGCCATTGAAGGGGCGCCGCCATGGGATGTGACGGGGATCGGCCTTCGGGCGGGGCGCCCTGCGCGCAGGAGCGGCCATAAAAAAACGCGCCGGTGGGCGCGTTTTTGCAGAAGGGGAGCGGACTATTCGTCGAAGATACCGAAGTGATCCTTGGCGAAGTTGACCCGCTGCTCCACGTTCATCTTGACCTGACCCAGCTTCTCGATGGTCTTGAGGTTGGGCACCAGGCCGCGACCGTTGGCGATCTGGATGGCAAGGCCCGGACGGGCGTTGAGCTCCAGCAGCATGGGGCCGCGGAACTTGTCCAGCACCATGTCGGTCCCGATATAGCCAAGACCGGACATCTCGTAGCAGGAGGCCGCCAGGTTGAGCAGGGTGTCCCAGTGGGGCACCTTCAGATCGTAGAGATCCAGGCCGGTGTCCGGGTGGTGGCGCAGCGGGTTGCCAAACTGCACCGCCCGCAGGGCGCGGCCGGTGCGCAGGCACAGGCCCACCCCCACGGCGCCCTGGTGCAGGTTCGCTTTGCCGTCGGAAGCCGAGGTGGAGAGGCGCATCATGGCCATCACCGGGAACCCCTTGAAGATGATCACCCGGGCATCGGGGACCCCTTCGAAGGAGTAGCCGTCGAACACGTCGTCGAAGTTGATGAGCCCTTCCACCAGCGCCACGTCGGGCTTGCCGCCGAGGGAATAGAGCCCCGCCAGGATGTTGGAGACATGGCGCTCCAGATCCTGGCCGTTGGCGGCGCTGCCGTTGGGCTTGTAGAAGAGGCCATCCTCCTGGCGCAGGATCACCAGGATCCCCTTGCCGCCGGAGCCGCGGGCCGGCTTGATGCAGAAGCCCGGCCAGTCCTTCACCAGCGCGGTGATGCGAGTCACGTCGTGCTGCTCGCGGATGGTGCCGATGAGTTCAGGCACCGTCACCCCCGCATCCAGCGCGATGCGCTTGGTCTTGAGCTTGTCATCCACCAGCGGATAGAGGCGGCGCGGGTTGTAGCGGCTGATGTAGGAGTGGTTGCGCTTGTTCATGCCGAGGATGCCTGCCTGGGACAGGCTCCACGGACTGGTGTATTTCTGCCAGAACCACATCTGTTACTTGTCCTTACCCGGGGTGGCACCAGACTTCATCTCGTCCACCAGCGGCTTGAAGCGCTTGAGCTCGCTCAGCTTGTAGCCGGTGTAGTTACCCATCAACAGCACGGTCGCCATCAGCACCAGCTGCAGGCCGAGGAAGTTGAAGGTGAGGTGACGAATGAGCTCGTTGTCCATGGCCAGGTAGGCGATGACCGCCACCAGCAGGGAGCCGCCGCCCTGGCGGAACACCTCTTTGGGACCCTCTTCTTCCCACAGGATGGACATGCGCTCGATGGTCCAGGAGAGGATGATCATCGGGAAGAAGGTGATCTTCATGCCGTCGGTCAGCCCCAGCTTGAAGGCGAACGCAGAGAAGATGCCGATCATCGAGATCACCATGATGATGATCGCCGATATTCGGGCGACCAGCAGCAGGTTCAGCCTCGAGAGGTAGGAGCGGATCACCAGGCCGGTGCCGACGATCAGCAGGAAGCCGATGAGGCCGGTGACCAGCGAGGTCTGGATGAAGGCGACCGCGATCAGCACCGGCATGAAGGTGCCGGAGGTCTTGATCCCCACGATGACCCGCAGGAACACCACCATCAGCACGCCGATGGGGATGAGCAGCAGACCCTTGAACAGGGCTTGCTCTTCCAGGGGCAGGCTGTGGATGGAGAAGTTCATCATCTCGGATTTTTCGAACTTCTGGGCCAGGGCCACGTTGACCGGTTGCTCCTGCTCGATCATCGAGAAGGTAACGCGGGAGTTGTGACCGCCGGTGACGTCCAGGAGGGCGCCGGAGTTGTACTCCCACAGCAGCAGGTTGGCCGGTTGACCCTGTTCACCGCTTTGCGGGTTGAACAGCTTGTAGTCGGTCGGGCTGTTGAAGACCTGCAGGTAATCCACCAGCTCCTGACGGCGACGGCCATCTTCCAGGCTGAGGGCGTGAACCACCCGGGCCGGGACGTCCGCGTTGTTGAGCAGCTCGGCGATCAGATTGGCGCGGCTCTTGTGGGACTTGAGCAGCTCGGCGTTCTGTTCCTGCTTCTCGATCTCCTTGATGATCTCGCGGGTCAGGGTGTACCCGTCGGCGGAGCGCTCCTGGGCGCGCTCCAGGATCTGCTTCATGGCCGTGGCGTAGGGCTCGCTCTCGATCTGCTTCTCGATGGCGGGCGGCTGCGGGTTGGCGGCGGGCTTGGCATGGGCATCGGCCATCATGTCGACCCGGTAGTAGAGCTCCTGACGGCCGGAGGCGGTGCGGATGGACCACTCGGCGCGGGCATCCCCGTCTTTTTCCACGAACGACAGGCCATAGCCCGGGCTCGCGGCGTTCTCGTTCATCAGGGTGAAGCCGGGCTGGGTGCCCGGAATGGCCAGGGAGGCGATGACCGGCTCGCCGGTGGCCTCGAATTCGAGCTTGGCTTCGATGGACCAGATCTGGCGCTTTTCACCCGGCGTGAGCGGGACGTCCAGCGCGATGTGATGATAGAAGGTCATCCCCAGGCCGACGATGTAGAGCAGGGCGACCAGCAGATAGAACGGCTTACGGGAAACCATGGATTATTTCACATCCTTGAGCTTGGGTTTGGGTTGGATATATTCGCGGGCCACGTCGACCACGGCGATGTCTTTGAGGAATTCACGGCCCAGCAGCACGGGGAAGGTCATGTCGCTGCGGTCCTTCAGGGTAAATTCGGCCTTCTCGGTCATGTCGCCGATGCGCACGGCAAGGCGGACCACGGGGCGACGGTCGAGATCGTCGGCGGAAGCCTGACGGACCCGCACGTGACGCACCAGGGGCGCTTCAATCTGGATCTTGTCGTCCATCTCCTGGTGGCTCAGGAAGAAGCGCACCCAGTTCTTGCCGTTGCGCTCGAAGATGGTGATCTCCTGGGCGCTGATGGAGGAGGTGGTGGCGCCGGTGTCGACCCGGGCCTGGAAGGCGTCGTTGGCGGCGTCAACCCAGATCCACTCCGCTTCACCCACCAGCAGCTTGCCATCGACGGTGTGGCCCTGGCTCGGCGCCGGGCACTTCTCGGTGGGAATGGGCATGGCCTTGGGCGGCTCGGGAGGCAGGGTAGCCAGCTTGCTGTCGACTTTCTTCACGGACTCTTTCATGTTGGTGACATCGGTGTTGAGCTGAACCAGCAGGTGCTGTTGCTGCACATACTGCTTCTGTTGCTGTTCCATGGATGTTTGCAGACGTTGCTCGCTCAACGAGATCTCGTTGCGCAGCTCGGCCAGCGTCAGGGTCGGGGCCGGGGGGGCTTTTTCCATACTGACACACCCGCCGAGACTGAGCAGGGAGAGCAGGGTCATTCCTTTTAATTTGCTTTTCATGTCATTCATTTAACTGTGCTTCCTGGAATTGGATCAGTGTAACTTCCACAGCCGCCATCGGCTAGTCTTTGGCCTTTCTGGCGATCAGTACGGCACGTTTGGGTGCCGGGTATCCTTCGACCGTGAGTGCAGGATTGTGTGGATCCAGATAGTCACTCAGGGACTCGTTAATCATCCAGTCGGTACGACGCTGTTCGTCGGTGCTGGTCATATTCTCGTCGACGATGCGCACATCGGTGAACCCGCAGCGCTCGACCCAGCGTGTGAGGGCCGCGCTCGAGGGGAGGAACCAGACGTTGCGCATCTTGCCGTAGCGATCGGAGGGCATCAGCACCTGGTTTTCGTCGCCGTCCACCACCAGGGTCTCGAGCACCAGCTCCCCATCGTCTTTGAGCTGGTTGCGCAACTGCTCGATGTGCTCGATGGGGGACTTGCGATGATAGAGCACCCCCATGGAGAAGACGGTGTCAAAGGCCCGCAGATCCGGCAGCTCCTGGATACCGAGCGGCAGCAGGTGGGCGCGCTGGTCGTTGCCTGCGAAGTGGCGAATGGCTTCGAACTGGCAGAGGAACAGCGGGCTCGGGTCGATGCCGACCGCCAGTTTCGCCCCTTCCCCCACCATGCGCCAGAGGTGGTAGCCGCTGCCGCAGCCCACGTCCAGCACGTAGCGGCCCTGGAGCGGGCTGATGTGGGGCAGCACCCGGTCCCACTTCCAGTCGGAGCGCCACTCGGTGTCGATGTGGATGCCGTGCACATGGAAGGGGCCCTTGCGCCAGGGCATGAGCTGGCGCAGCAGGCTCTCGGTCTTCTTGCGCTCACCCTCTCCCAGGCTATCGGGGCCGCCGATGGCGACCCGCTCTTTGAGCTCGATCCGGCCGGGGGCCACGACGGGCAGCTTGGCGAGGGCGCGGTTCCAGCGCGGCAGATCCCCGTGCAGGTTGTCGTGCTGCCAGGCGTGCAGCTGGGCGGGCAGGGTGTGCAGCCAGTGGCTCAACCGGTTCTTGGCGATCAGTTGATAAAAATGGGCGAAATCGATCATGGCTTAGTTGGTGTCGCTGGCTTTGATGGCAATCATGGAGCCGAAGTTGAAGCACTGGAACCAGAGGTCCAGGTGGGTGAAGCCGGCGTCCCGCAGGCGTGCCTGATGGACCGCCAGGGTGTCGGTGCGCATCACGTTCTCAAGGGCGGTGCGCTTCTGGCTGATTTCCAGCTCGCTGTAGCCGTTGGCCCGCTTGAAGTCGAGGTGCAAGTCGATGAGCAGCTCGTTGACCTGCTCGTCATCGAAGCGGAACTTCTCGCTCAGGATGAGGATGCCGCCGGGCCGCAGGCCGTCAAAGATGCGCGCGATGAGGGCGGCCCGCTTCTCGGGGGCGACGAACTGCAGGGTGAAGTTGAGCACCACCACGGAGGCGTTCTCGATGGGGATGTCGCAGATGTCCGCCTTCACCAGCTCCACCGGCACCTCGGACTTGAAGCCCGAGAGGTGAGCGCGGGCCCGCTCGATCATGGGGTGGGAGAGATCCACCGCCGTGATCTGGCAGCCGGGCTGGGTGACGTGGCGGCGCATGGCCTGGGTCGCGGCGCCGAGGGAGCAGCCGAGATCGTAGAGGCGGCTCTGGGGCTGGGCGTAGCGGGCGGCCATCATGCCGATGGCGGAGATGATGTTGCTGTAACCCGGCACCGAGCGCTGGATCATGTCGGGGAAGACGTCGACGACCTGCTCGTCAAAGCAGAAGTCTCCCAGACGGGCGATAGGGGCGGCAAAAATCTGATCGTGCATGCTGACGCAACCTGACAGCCGGTGTGGTGGGCGGCTGTTTTATTCAATTGAATCTTGGGTGGACGGGCATCGAAATGGCGTCGTCACCGGTTGACGAACGGGGTGGCTTGCTCCGGGATCCGTCGGGCTGCCCCTATTCGCAACGGGCCATGGTCCGGGCCCTCAGGGTGCCGGGCTGGGGTGGGCAACGCATTGCCATGCACCCAGGCCCGGGACCTTACTTGGGGCGCTAGTGTAGAGGAAAGGCGGGCGTTTGTCTTGACGCCAACCCCGGTGGGACCACAAAAAAAGCGGCTTTTTTTGGGGACGGAGAAGGGGCGGGGAGGGGGCCGCTCAAAAGGGCAGCACCCCCTGGCGGGCGCGATCGTTTTCTCCTGGCCAGGGGGCCATCTCCTGGCCGAGCAGGCGGCTGATCTGCCGTGCGAGTTCGGGGGCCCGGGCATTGTCGGCGGTGTGGACAAAGAGGTAGAGATCCTTGCCCTCCTGGAGCCATTGTTTCCAATGTGGCAACCATGGTGGCAAAAATGGGTGATTGTCCTCGATTTGAGGCAAACCAATCAGGCGCACCACCGGGGCACCCCCTGTGGCCAGCAGATGGACCGGCAACCTGGGTTTCTTGCCCTGGGCATCGATCATGGCGGCCGTGGTGGCGGGCACCGAGAAGAGCGGACGGCTGTCGAGCATGATGCGATTGATGCCCCGCGCCATCAGCATCCGGTTGAGGGCCCGTTCCGCCTCCCCCTTGGCGAAGAAATCGGGGTGGCGCACCTCGAGGGCATAGGTGAAATCCTGGGGCAGCCGCGCGAAGAAGGCATCCAGACGGGCCAGCCCCTCTGGCCCGAAGCGGGCGGGCAGTTGCAGCTTGAGCAGCCCCAGCTTGTCATGCAGGGGGGCCAGCAGGCGGATGAAGGCCGTCACCTGTTTGTCCACGCTCACCAGATCGCTCTGGTGGCTGATCTCCTTGGGAAACTTGAAGCTGAAGCGAAAGTGGTCGGGGACCGCATCGGCCCAGCGCTGCACCGTCTCCGGGGTCGGCGAGGCGTAGAAGGTGGTGTTGCCCTCCACGGAGTTGAACACCCGGGCATAGTCGGCGAGGTGCTCGGCGGGCCTGGCATTCATCCCCAGCAACTGGCCGGGCCAGGCCGGGTGTGACCACTGGGGCAGGCCCAAATAGAGGCTCATGATGGTTCCTGTCGGCAGGTTGGCGCACTTTTGCCCTCCTTTTTGCGCCAGAACAACAAAAAACAGGGTAAAGGGGGCTGCGGGCCATTTTACCCAAATGGAGGTTTTCCTCTATAATGCCAACCCTTTTGTTTGCCACATTGTCGTAATGCGCGCGACCGAGCCCCCGGGTGACGATGATCGCGGCCCGGCAGTGGCCAGACAACGACGCCAGCCGATACCCCGGCGCCCACTCGTCATCCCGGTCGGGAGCGGGGGCATGCCTGGGACGGCGGCAAGAATCCGGCTCGGGGAGCCGGATGACCCGAGACAGATTTCAAACCGGGCAAGAAGCAGGATCTGGCCAGCTGTGAGACAGACGGTGCTTGCCAGTCGTGCCCGGCGACCCAGGATGAACCGTCTCTCTACCATTTCGAAGGAAGAAGTCCATGCGCTCTATCTATTGCGGACAGGTCAATGAGGCCCATGCCGGGCAGACCATTACATTGTGCGGTTGGGTCCATCGTCGTCGTGATCTCGGCGGCCTCATCTTTATCGACATGCGCGACCGCGAGGGCATCGTGCAGGTGTTCTTCGATCCGGACAAGCCGGACGCCTTTGCCCTGGCCTCCGAGCTGCGCGGCGAGTTCTGCATCCAGGTGACCGGCGTGGTGCGTACCCGCCCCGACTCCCAGCGCAACAGCGACATGGCCACCGGTGCCATCGAGGTGTTCGCCCACGAGCTGACCATCATCAACCGTGCCGAGCCGCTGCCCCTTGACTTCAACCAGGTCAACAGCGAAGAGGTGAGCCTCAAGTACCGCTACCTGGACCTGCGTCGTCCCGAGATGGCCAAGTACCTGAAGACCCGTGCCAAGGCCAGTGCCTTCGTGCGCCGCTTCATGGACGAGCACGGCTTCCTCGACATCGAGACCCCGATGCTGACCAAGGCGACCCCGGAAGGGGCCCGTGACTACCTGGTGCCGAGCCGCGTGCACAAGGGCAAGTTCTACGCCCTGCCGCAGTCCCCCCAGCTGTTCAAGCAGTTGCTGATGATGTCCGGCTTCGACCGCTACTACCAGATCGTCAAGTGCTTCCGCGACGAAGACCTGCGTGCCGACCGCCAGCCGGAATTCACCCAGATCGACGTGGAGACCTCCTTCATGACCGCGCCCCAGGTGCGTGAAATCATGGAAGAGATGATCCGCAAGCTCTGGCTGCACATCCTGAACGTGGACCTGGGCGACTTCCCCATCATGACCTTCGACGAAGCCATGCGCCGCTTCGGCTCCGACAAGCCGGACCTGCGCCTGCCCATGGAGCTGGTGGACGTGGCAGATCTCTTGACCGAGGTGGAATTCGCGGTGTTCGCCGGTCCTGCCAAGGATCCGAAAGGCCGTGTGGCGGCCCTGAAGGTACCGGGCGGCGCGGAGCTGTCTCGCAAGCAGATCGACGAGTACACCAAGTTCGTCGGCATCTACGGTGCCAAGGGCCTGGCCTGGATGAAGGTCAACGACGCCGGGAGCGGCCTCGAAGGGGTGCAGTCCCCGGTGGCCAAGTTCCTCTCTGATGCCATCGTGCGCGAGATCCTGGCCCGCACCGGCGCGATGGATGGCGACATCATCTTCTTCGGCGCCGATTCCAAGAAAGTGGTGTGCGATGCCATGGGTGCCCTGCGCCTGAAGGTGGGCCGCGATCTGGGCCTGGTGGAGAACGTCTGGAAGCCCCTGTGGGTCATCGACTTCCCCATGTTCGAAGAAGATGGCGAAGGCGGCCTGGCGGCCATGCACCACCCCTTCACCGCCCCGAGCAACCTGGGCCCGGCCGAGCTGAAAGCGAACCCGGTGGGCGCTTACGCCAACGCCTACGACATGGTGATCAACGGCTACGAAGTGGGTGGCGGCTCTGTGCGTATCCACAACAGCGAGATGCAGTCCACCGTGTTCGACATCCTGGGGATCACCCCGGACGAGCAGCGCCTGAAGTTCGGCTTCCTGCTGGATGCCCTGAAATACGGCACCCCGCCCCACGCTGGCCTGGCCTTCGGTCTGGACCGCCTCAGCATGCTGCTGACCGGCACCGACAACATCCGGGATGTCATCGCCTTCCCGAAAACCACGGCGGCCGCCTGTCTGATGACAGACGCCCCGAGCTTTGCCAACCCGGCCCAACTGGGCGAGCTGGCGATTGCGACCACCGTCAAGGGTGACGAATAAGCCGTTATCGGCAACAAAGGCCGCAGCGATGCGGCCTTTCCCGTTTCCCTCTGGGCGCAACCAGTGTTACTGAAATTTCCAACTATAACGGAGAGTCCCTATGGCAGGTCACAGTAAATGGGCCAACATCAAACACCGCAAGGCGGCGCAAGACGCCAAGCGCGGCAAGATCTTCACCAAGCTGATCCGCGAAATCACCACCTCCGCGCGTCTGGGTGATGCCGATCCTGCCAATAACCCCCGCCTGCGTGCGGCGGTGGCGGCAGCCCTGACCAGCAACATGACCCGCGACACCATCAACCGCGCCATCGCCCGTGGGGCCGGCGGCGGTGACGGCGAGCAGCTCGAGACCATCGTGTACGAAGGGTACGGCCCGGCCGGTTCCGCCGTCATGGTGGAGTGCCTGACCGACAACCGCAACCGTACCGTGGCCGAAGTGCGTCACGCCTTCAGCAAGTGCGGCGGCAACCTGGGGACCGACGGCTCCGTGGCCTATCTGTTCACCAAGAAGGGGGTGCTGACCTTCGTGGGCGCCGATGAAGACGCCCTGATGGACGCCGCGCTGGAAGCCGGTGCCGACGACGTGGTGACCGAAGAAGATGGCACCATCGAGGTCTACACCACCCCGAACGACTTCGGCACCGTGCTGGACGGTCTGGAAGCCGCCGGCTTCAAGTCCGAGAGCGCCGAAGTGACCATGATCCCCTCCACCGAGGCGGAACTGGATGCCGAGACCGCGCCCAAGCTGATGCGCCTTATCGACATGCTGGAAGATCTGGACGACGTGCAGGAGGTGTACCACAACGGCTCCATCTCCGACGAGATCGCCGCGACCCTGTGATCCCCCAGGGCAAGGGGAGGGCGACCACAACGGTCCTCTTCCCCGGCTCCGACGAGATTGCCGCGACCCTGTAATTGCCTCTCGGGAACGCTGTGAGACCCAGGGCAGGGGGGAGGGCGACCACAACGGTCCTCTCCTCCGGCTCCGACGAGATTGCCGCGACCCTGTTCAGGTTCGCGAACACACAGGTGCGACACCTTGTTCACCTTCGCAAAAACGGCAGCCCGGGCTGCCGTTTTTTTATGTGCCAGACCGATCACCTCCCCTTGTGGTTCGATTTCCTTTCTTAATGTTCGCTTAAGTTTGCCGTCCTAGGATGACCCCGTATCTGGACCTCCCTGGCTCTTGTCCTGTTTTTCAGGGCCGAGTGTCGGGATGGTCACCACGAAGCCTGCTGGCAGGTTGTTAGTTCCACTGGTTTGTCGGAGTCTCTCTATGCGTCTCACTCTGGGAGTGATGAAGGTCAATCTGTTGCTGGTGCTGCTGTTTGCACTGGTCTTCAACTGGCCCATTTTCCTGCACTTTTATCGTATTCTCAGCGCCCTTGAACACGTCAAGGCGGGGTTTGTCCTCTCCATTCCCCTGGTACTGGTGGCGGCCCTCAACGCGGTGTTCCTGCCCTTTACCTTCCGTTATCTGCTCAAGCCCTTCTTCGCCGTGCTCATCATGACCGGCTCCCTCGTCAGCTACGCCATGCTCAAGTACGGGGTGATCTTCGACATGGGCATGATGCAGAACATCATCGAAACCAACAGCGGGGAGGCGGGCTCCTACCTCAACGGTTCCGTGGTGCTCTGGTTCCTGCTGACCGGCCTGCTGCCGGTGCTGGTCCTGCTGTGGGTGAAGATTGAGTACCCCCGTCCCTGGTACAAGGGGCTGGGTCTGCGCCTCGGTTCCATCGCCCTCTCCTTGCTGTTTCTGGTGGGGGCTGCCGCCCTTTATTACCAGGATTACGCCTCGGTCGGGCGCAACAACAAGTCCCTCGGCAAGGAGATAGTGCCCGCCAACTATGTGCACGGGCTCTACAAGTACGCCCGGGATGTGGTCTTCGCCACTCCCATTCCCTACCAGCAGATCGGCACCGATGCCAGGGTGATCGGCCAGCACGAGAAGCCGACCCTGATGTTCCTGGTGGTGGGGGAGACGGCCCGCAGCCAGAACTACTCTCTCAACGGCTACAAGAAGGAGACCAACGGCTTCACCGAGAAGGAGGCCAATGTCGTCTCGTTCAGGAACGTGCGCTCCTGCGGCACCGCCACTGCGCTCTCCGTGCCCTGCATGTTCTCGAACATGACCCGGCGTGGCTATGACGAGGCCAGGGCCCAGTCCCAGGACGGCTTGCTGGACGTGCTGCAACATGCCGGGATCTCGGTGCTCTGGAAGGAAAACGACGGCGGCTGCAAGGGGGTGTGCAAAAACGTCCCCACCATCGAGATTGAGCCCAAGGCATTCCCCGCATACTGCTCCGGCAATGCCTGTCATGACGAGGTGCTGTTGCAGGGGCTGGATCAGCAGATCGCCGACATGCAGGGCAAGCAGGGCAGCAAGCTGGTGGCCTTCCACCTGATGGGCAGCCACGGTCCGACCTACTATCGCCGCTACCCGGCCGCCGATCGCATCTTCCTGCCGGACTGCCCGCGCAGCGACATCGAGAACTGCAGCAACGAAGAGCTGGTGAACACCTATGACAACACCATCCGCTACACCGACAAGGTGCTGGCCCAGCTCATCGACAAGCTCAAGAGCCTGGAGAGCCAGTACAACGTGGGGCTGGTCTATCTGTCGGATCACGGCGAATCCCTCGGTGCCATGGGGCTCTATCTGCACGGCACCCCCTACAAGTTCGCACCGGACGATCAGACCCGGGTGCCGCTCCTGACCTGGTTCTCTCCCCAGTTGCAGGCAGACCGTCAGCTCAATCTGGATTGCCTGCAACAGGAGGCAGCCAGCAAGCGCTTCTCCCACGACAACCTGTTCCACTCCATGCTCGGTATCATGGACGTGCAGACCCAGGTCTATGACGGCAAGCTGGATCTGTTCAAACCGTGCCGGGCGGGGTGAACCGGCGAAAACAGACCATAAAAAAACGGCAGCCACTGGCTGCCGTTTTCGTGTCCGAAGGGGTAGGCCTTACTTCTGCTCCATGATGATCTGCAGCAGATCCCCTTCCAGCAGGGAGCGCTTGACCAGGGCGAAGCCGCCGATGGTGGGCTGGTTCTGGAAGCGCGCCTTCACGATGGGCAGGCCGCGATGGAAACTTGGCAGAGACTGGTGCTCGACACAGCGGCGGATAGCCGGGATCAGGATCTCTTCGGCGGCGGTGATTTCACCGGCGATGAGCACCTTCTGGGGGTTGAACAGGTTGACCGTGATGGCGATGGCGCGCCCCAGGTGCTCCCCCACGTTCTCGATCACGCTGCGGGCCAGCTCGTCACCGGCCACCGCCGCCTTGCACACCTCCTGGATGGTGATGTGCTTCTCCTGCAAGGTGCTCAGGTGGCCGCGGCTGATGAGCTCCTTCACCTTGTCGACGATGGCCTCGTTGGAGGCGATGGTCTCGAGGCAGCCGAAGTTGCCGCAGTGGCAGCGCTTGCCGAGCGGTTCGACCTGGATGTGGCCTATTTCGCCGACGTTGCGGTTCTGGCCGAGAAACACCTTGCCCTTGGTGATGATGCCAGAGCCCGTCCCCTGGTGGACACTCACCAGGATGGAGTCCATGCAGTCGCGGGACTCGCCGAAGAAGTGTTCGGCCAGCGCCAGCGAACGGGTGTCGTTGCCCACGTAGCAGGGGAGGTTGAAGTGGTGCTCCAGGAGCTTGGCGAGCCCCAGGTTGCGGATCTGGTAGGTGGGGGTGTAGATGACCATGCCGGATTCCGGGTTGACCAGACCCGGCATGGTCAGCGCGATGCTGATGAGGTTGCGGCTGCGATCCTGATTGGCGTCGATGAAGGCGCCAATCTCCCGCAGCAGCATGTCCACCACGGGTTGCTGCTCGATCTCGGTCACCTGGGTGATGTGCTGATCGAGCTCCTTGCCGTCGAGGTCATACAGGGAGAGCTGCAGGTAGCCGCGACCCAGCTTGGCGGACACAAACTGGAAGCGATGCTTGATGGTAGTCAGGGAGATGGCGCGGCGCCCGCCGGTGGAGGCTTGCGGCGAGGTTTCCCTGATGAGACCGTGCTCGATCAGTTGCCGGGTTATCTTGGTCACGCTGGCCGGGGCCAGCTGACTCAACTCGGCAATTTTGACCCGCGAGATGGGCCCCTGCAGGTCAATGAGGCGATAGACGACCGCACTGTTTACCTGCTTGATAAGATCTACGTTTGCTATTTGTCCGCCAGTCATAGTGTCACTGTGTTGTGTAGTGTCCGTTAACCACGGTCCCGCAGACCGCGAAGGCCTGATCAAAGACGGTGAGGTTGGCAATTTTTCCGACCTGGATACTACCGAGACGCGAGTCCCATCCAATGGCGCGAGCGGGGTAAAGGGTGGCCATTCTCAGTGCTTCGTCGAGCGGCAATCCGACCTGTTTGACCAGATTTTCCACCCCTTCGATCATGGTGAGGGCGGAGCCGCCGAGTGTACCATTCTCATCGACGCACTGACCATCGCGGAAATAGACGGTTGCGCCGCAAAAATCAAATTTCTCAAAGCCTTCCGGTGCACCTGCCGCCGCGGTGGCATCGGTGACCAGCACCAGCCGCTCCCCCAGCATCCTGTGCGCCAGGCGCACGTTGGCCCAGTGTACGTGGTGGCCGTCGACGATGATGCCCGCATAGACATCCTTGCGATCGTAGATGGCACCGACCACGCCGGGCTCGCGACCGTTCAGGGTCGGGGTCATGGCGTTGTAGAGGTGGGTGGCAAAGCGCATGCCGTTGTCAAAGCCCGCCATGGCCTGGTCGTAGTTGGCGGCGGTGTGGCCGGCGGAGACCAGGATGCCGGCTTCCACCAGACGGCGGATGTGCTCGGGCTTGTTGCGCTCCGGCGCCAGGGTGATCTTGGCGATGGCGTCCGCGTTGTCGCAGAAGAAGTCGATCATCTCGTCGGCGGGCTGGCGGATCTGTTCGGCCGGGTGGATCCCCTTGCGCTTGAGGTTGGTATAGGGCCCTTCCAGATGGACGCCAAGCACCTCGTTGGGGTGGGCGGCCATGTAGTCGCGGGTGACGGCGACGGCCTGCTTCATGTCCGCATCCGGGCTGGTGATCAGGGTCGGCAGGAAGCTGGTGGTCCCGGATTTCAGGTTGGCCGCCTGCATGGTGGCCAGGGTGTCCGTGGTGATGTGACCGTTGAACATGACGCCACCGCAGCCGTTGAGCTGCACGTCGATGAAGCCGGCGCTGAGGTTGGCGCCCTGGAGGTCAATCTGCTCGATGCCGGCGGGCAGTTCTGCCTGGCGGGAGATGGCGACAATCTTGTCGCCATCGATGACCACGCCATAACCGGTCAGCACGCAGCTGCCGGTGTAGAGAGTGCAATTAGTCAGAGCGTACATGGGGGCTCCTCAGAGGTGTTTGATGTTGTCGGCTTCCAGTTGCTGGAAGTAGCGCACCGTCTTGACCTTCAACTCCATGGTGGAAGGTTCGTCGCACACCACAATCCCTTTCGGATGCAGTTGCAGGGTGGAGATGGTCCACATGTGGTTGACGCTGCCCTCCACGGTGGCCTGCAGGGCCTGGGCCTTGGCGTGACCGACCACCAGGATCAGGATCTCTTCGGCGTCCATCAGGGTGCCGACACCCACGGTCAGGGCCAGCTTGGGCACCTGCTCCATGTCGCCGCCAAAGAAGCGGGAGTTGGCGATGCGGGTGTCTTCGGTCAGGGTCTTGACCCGGGTACGGGAAGCCAGGGAAGAGGCCGGTTCGTTGAAGGCGATGTGGCCGTCATTGCCGACGCCGCCCATGAACAGGTGGATTTTGCCGTAGGACTTGATCTTGTCTTCGTAGCGCTGGCACTCGGCCACCAGATCCTCGGCGTTGCCATTGAGGATGTTGATGTTTTCCGGGCGAATGTCCACGTGATTGAAGAAGTTGTTGTGCATGAAGCTGTGGTAGCTCTCCGGATGTTCCTTGGGCAGCCCCACGTACTCGTCCATGTTGAAGGTGACCACGTTCTGGAAGCTCACCTCGCCGGCTTTATGCAGCTCAATCAGGCGCTTGTAGGTGTTGAGCGGGGTGCCGCCAGTGGGCAGACCCAGCACGAAGGGGCGCTCGGTAGTGGGTTTGAACGCATTGATGCGGTCAACGATGTAACGGGCAGACCAGAGACCCACCTGGCTGGCAGACTTCAACGGGATCAGGCGCATTCTATATACCTCAGTACGGTTGCCGCACAGGGAATGACGGCAAGGGACCAGACACGGATTCAAGTTGTTTTATAGCGTAAATAAAGATTGCGAACTAAGCCACATCTATCGGCTACCTTTATCTCTGTTGAGTGATAATGATCACGAAAGCTGGTTTATTAATTTGCGCAGCGAAATAAAACACATAGACTGCCAATCAAGCCTTGATGGCTTATGCGTCGAACGTGATAAGCACTTAATTTCTAGAAAAACACCAACTAAGGAGAGGAACCGTGAACATTCTCGGTTATTTGCAAAAGATCGGCCGTGCCCTGATGGTGCCGGTAGCGGTATTGCCTGCCGCCGCGATCCTGATGGGGATTGGCTACTGGATTGACCCGAACGGTTGGGGTGGCGGAAGCCCTCTGGCTGCGTTTCTGATCAAGGCGGGCGCCGCCATCATCGACAGTATGCCCATTCTGTTCGCCGTCGGCGTCGCTTACGGCATGTCCAAGGATAAAGACGGTTCCGCCGCGCTGGCCGGTCTGGTCGGCTTCCTGGTGGTCACCACCCTGCTGAGCCCGGGCGCCGTGGCCCAGATCAAGGGTATCCCGGCCGACCAGGTGCCGGCAGCCTTTGCCAAGATCAGCAACCAGTTCGTCGGCATCCTGTGTGGTGTCATCGCCGCCGAGCTGTACAACCGCTTCAGCAGCGTGGAGCTGCACAAGGCGCTGGCTTTCTTCTCCGGTCGTCGTCTGGTGCCGATCGTGACCTCCGTGGTGATGATCGTCGTCTCCTTCATCCTGATGGCCGTCTGGCCGGTCATCTACGGTGGCCTGGTGAGCTTCGGTGAATCCATCGTCAGCATGGGCTCCACCGGTGCAGGCATCTATGCCTTCTTCAACCGTCTGCTGATCCCGGTCGGTCTGCACCACGCCCTGAACTCCGTGTTCTGGTTCGACGTGGCCGGCATCAACGACATCCCGAACTTCCTGGGTGGCCAATCCTCCATCGACGCCGGCAAGGCTGTCGTGGGCGTGACCGGCATGTACCAGGCCGGCTTCTTCCCCATCATGATGTTCGGTCTGCCGGGTGCCGCACTGGCCATCTACCACAGCGCTAAGAAAGAGAACAAAGAGAAGGTTGCGTCCATCATGATCGCTGCCGCCTTTGCCGCCTTCTTCACCGGGGTGACCGAGCCGCTCGAGTTCTCCTTCATGTTCGTGGCGCCGGTACTGTACGTCATCCATGCCCTGCTGACCGGTATCTCCGTGTTCATCGCAGCCTCCATGCACTGGATCGCCGGTTTCGGCTTCAGCGCCGGTCTGGTGGATATGGTGCTCTCCAGCCGCAACCCGCTGGCGACCCAGTGGTACATGCTGCTGGTACAGGGTCTGGTCTTCTTCGGCCTCTACTACGTGGTCTTCCGCGCCGTGATCGCCAAGTTCAACCTGAAAACCCCGGGTCGTGAAGATGACGAAGCCGTACCGGTACAGGCTCAAACCACCGACCGCACCGAGCTGGCCAAGCAGTATCTGGAAGTGCTGGGTGGTCAGGAGAACCTGGTGACCATCGATGCCTGCATCACCCGTCTGCGTCTGACCCTGAAAGACCGCAGCATCGTTGACGAGCGCAAGCTCAAAGCTCTGGGCGCGGCCGGTGTGGTCAAGCTCGGTGAGCAGAACCTGCAGGTGATTCTGGGCCCATTGGCCGAGATCATCGCCGGTGAGATGAAAGCCCTGCGTTAATCGAGCGACTCGCTCACCTCAAGTCTAAGTCCATTGTTGACATAACTAAGGGCCCCGCCTCGGGGCCCCATATAAAAAAAGCCAATAAAATCCAACCTTTACTTCAAATGAGAGCAGCAGTTATGAACTTGAAACATTCTCTGTTAGCCATTGCCATGTCTACCGTTTTCGCCGGTCCCGCACTTGCAGCCGATGCTGCCAGGCAAGCGGTGGTCGACGCCCTCGCCAGCAACCTCGTCGTCAAGTACGAAGTCGTCACCAATGACGGTGCCGGCGCCGGTCTTGACTGCCAGGCCCTGGGCTCCGAGTGGGCAAGCTGCGGCGTTGCCAAGCTGCACCTGACCAATACCGGTGCCGACGTCACCTCCAAGGACTGGAGCATCTATGTCTCCTCCATCCGCCGCATCCAGCGGGTGGACAACGACCAGTTCACCATCACCCACCTGACCGGCGACCTCTATCGTTTGACGCCGACCGAGAAGTTCCAGGGCTTTGCCAAGGACGCCACGGTCGAGGTGCCCCTGGTGGTGGAATACTGGGTATTGTTCGAATCTGACATCATGCCGAACTGGTATGTCGCCAGTGAAGGGGCCGAGCCGAAAGTGCTGGCCAGCATGAGCAACATCGACGATGCCAGCACCTACGAGAAGCCGATGCCGGCCGATGGCTGGAAGCGCACCAAGGATGACAACAACATCCTGATGAACAGCGAGACCCGTTTCGCCGCGAACCAGACCAGTACCCTGCTGCCTGCCGGCAAGATTGACGACCGCATCCTGCCAAGCCCGATGAAGCAGGTGGTCAAGGCCGGCCCGCAAGTCGACTTCTCCACCATCAAGCTCAATGCCCTTGACCTGCCGAGCGATCGCGCCGAGGCCCTGAAGGCGCAACTGACCAAGCTGGGTGTTACCCTCTCCGACACCGGCTACCCGGTCACCATCAAGCTCGGCAGCAAGCTCAAGCAGGCCGAAGGCTACGACATGACCATCGGCCAGAAGGGCACCGTCATTCAGGGGCACGACGTTGACGGCGCCTTCTGGGGCGCCCAGTCCCTGATCTCCCTGCTGGGCGTTGACGACAAGCTGGTGAGCCAGATGAGCGTCGAGGATGCGCCACGCTTTGAATACCGCGGCATGCAGACCGACGTAGCCCGTCACTTCAGAAGCCCCGAGACCCTGAAGAAGCTGGTTGACCAGATGTCCGCCATGAAACTCAACGTGCTGCACCTGGGGCTGACTAACGATGAAGGCTGGCGTCTGGAGATCCCGGGCCTGCCGGAGCTGACCGACGTCGGCAGCCAGCGTTGCCATGACGAGTCCGAAACCAAGTGCCTGATGCCGCAGCTCGGCTCCGGCCCCACCAGTGACAACCAGGGCTCCGGTTTCTACAGCAAGGCGGACTACATCGACCTGGTACGCTATGCCAAGGCCCGCGGTGTGACCGTGATCCCCGAGATCAACATGCCGGCCCACGCCCGTGCCGCCGTGGTCTCCATGGAGGCACGCTACAAGCGTCTGATGAGCGAGGGCAAAGAAGCCGAGGCCAACCAGTTCCGTCTGACTGACCCGGCCGATACCTCCAACGTCACCTCGGTACAGTTCTACGACAAGATGTCCTTCATCAACCCCTGCCAGCCGGGTGCCGCCACCTTCGTGGCCAAGGTGATGGATGAAGTGGCCCAGATGCACCAGGCCGCCGGCCAGCCGCTGACCGCCTGGCACTACGGTGGTGACGAGGCGAAGAACATCATGCAGGGCGGTGGTTATCAGGATCCGGCCGTCACCAAGAAAGAAGAGCTGGTGGCATGGAAAGGCAACGTCGACTCCAGCAAGCAGGACAAGCCGTTTGGCAAGTCCCCGATGTGCCAGAAGATGATCGACGATGGCAAGATCAAGGACGTTGCTGAACTGCCGGTTTACTTCGCCAAGGAAGTGGGCGAGATGGTCAAGGGCCACGGCTTCTCCACCCTGCAGGCGTGGGAAGATGGCCTGAAGTACGCCACGGATGCCAGCGTATTCGCCACCGACAAGACCCGTGTCAACTTCTGGGAAACCCTCTACTGGGGTGGCTTCAACGAAGCGATGAAGTGGGCGCACAAGGGTTACGAAGTGGTCCTGTCCAACCCGGATTACCTCTACTTCGACTTCCCGAACGAGGTGCACCCGGCTGAGCGTGGCTACTACTGGGCAACCCGTTTCAACGACACCCGCAAGGTGTTCGCCTTTGCCCCGGAAAACCTGCCGCAGAACGCCGAGACCTCGGTTGATCGCGACGGCAACGCCTTCGTGGCCAAGGGGGATCAGGATCCGGTCAAGTTCAAGGGGATCTCCGGTCAGCAATGGAGTGAAACCGTGCGCACCGATGCCCAGTACGAGTACATGGTCTATCCGCGCATCTTCTCCGTGGCCGAGCGCGCTTGGCACAAGGGCGGCTTCGAGCTCGATTACGTGAAGGGTCGCGAGTTCTCCGGCACTACCAAGCATGTCAACAAGGCCACCCTGAACAAGGAGTGGAACCAGTTTGCCAACGTGCTGGGTCAGCGAGTGCTGCCCAAACTGGACCAGGCCGGGGTGGAATATCGCCTCTCCGTACCGGGTGCCAAGGTGGTGAACGGTGTGCTGGAAGCGAATGTGGATCTGCCGGGTCTGCCCATCCAGTACAGCCTGGATGGCAAGAGCTGGAGCGCCTACGACGCTGCCGCCAAGCCGACCGTGGATGGCAAGGTCTGGCTGCGTACCACCAGCTTCGATGGCAAGCGTACCAGCCGCGTCACCGAGCTGAACTGATAGCTCTCAATCCATAACGCAAGGTGGGTCGCAAGACCCGCCTTTCCCAAGGTCGATGGCCATCGGGTTTGGGAAAGGTTGACTCTGCGTGTGAACCTTTGTTGTGTGTGTTTTGTCTGTTTTTCATCACTTGAGACCCCGCCCCGTGCGCAATGCTGTTCACTTAAGCGGAGCCGCATTGCGATTTACCGGAAAACGGGTCTTTGATATCTTCACCGCCCTGG
>NZ_JAPCJD010000035.1:0-45044 GCF_027707845.1 Aeromonas sp. QDB14
TGTTTGGAGACAGCCAGTTTACCAGCACCCTGTCTGTCAACTTCCACTTCCCCAAGATCCCGCGAAGAACCTTTTTTCATCCGGGCCACTCTCGGCCCATGTCATCAAAGTGTCATATAAATTCCATAAATTTGTCACTGCCAGGCCAGATACTGGCGCCGTCTTAAAGAACGGACCTTCTGTAACACTGGAGAAGGAGTGGTGCTGGCCCACGGATCATTGCGATCGGGTGTCAACCACGTTTAGACGTCAACCTGACGATTGCCTTCTGCAACCTTGGACTTGGAGAGATTGGATGAAACTCAACAAACTGGCTGGTGTCATCGGATTCACCGCAGCAACCCTGTTTTCTGTCAGCGCTCTGGCTGCCGGTGTGGATAAAGACCTGCCGGAATACACACCGACCAGCGGCATCTCGGGCAACCTGTCCTCTGTCGGCTCAGACACCCTGGCCAACATGATGACCCTGTGGGCCGAAGAATTTAAGCGCATGTATCCCAACGTCAACGTGCAGATCCAGGCCGCCGGTTCTTCCACCGCACCGACTGCCCTGACCGAGGGCGTCGCCCAGTTTGGCCCCATGAGCCGTGCCATGAAGGCCGGTGAAGAGGAGGCATTCGAGAAGCGCTACGGCTACAAGCCGACCGCCATCCGCGTCGCCGTCGATGCCCTGGCGGTGTTCGTCAACAAGGACAACCCCATCAAGGGGCTGACCATGTCGCAGATCGACGCCATCTTCTCCAGCACCCTCAAGTGCGGCGAAGCCAAGGCGGCCACCAAGTGGTCTGATCTGGGTCTGGACGGCAGCTGGTCCGGCAAGGATCTGCAACTGTTCGGTCGCAACTCCGTGTCCGGTACCTACGGTTACTTCAAGGAACACGCCCTGTGCAACGGTGACTTCAAGAGCGGCGTGAACGAGCAGCCGGGCTCCGCCTCCGTGGTACAGTCCGTCTCCTCCTCCCTGAACGGCATCGGTTACTCCGGTATCGGCTACGTCACCTCCGGCGTGCGCGCCGTTCCGCTCTCCAAGGATGGCAAGACCTTTATCGAGGCGACCTCCGACAACGCCATCACCGGCAAGTACCCGCTGTCGCGCTTCCTGTACGTCTACGTGAACAAGCATCCGAACAAGCCGCTCTCCCCGATGGAGCAGGAGTTTGTGAAGATGATGCTCTCCAAGGCGGGCCAGACCATCGTTGCCAAGGACGGCTATGTGCCGGTCCCGGCCAAGGTGGTTCAGGCCGACCTGAAGAAGCTGGGCATCATGTAACAGAACATGCCCTTGCAGAAAAACGAGCCCCATGCGGGCTCGTTTTCATTGGTGCGCCCCAGGATCTTTTTGGTCGCAGGGCGCAGCGCCCGGCTTGCGCCGGGCGGCGGCATTTCCGAGAATAGGGCAACTTCACGGCAAAGGACCCTCTCATGCGCGCATCTTCCCTCTCCAGACTGGCCCTGACGGCCTTGTGCAGCGCCCTGCTGGCCGGCTGCGCCCAGTCACCGACCGGTCGCAACCAGATGCTGCTCTTCTCCCCCCAGCAGATGAACCAGCTGGGCGCCGACTCCTTCACCCAGATGAAGCAGCAGGAGAAGGTGAGCACGGATGCCAGGATGAATGCCTATGTGGGCTGTGTGGCCAAGGCGGTGACCGCCCAGGTGCCTGCCAGCTATGGCATCACCAGCTGGGAGGTAGTGGTGTTCGACTCCAAGGAGATCAACGCCTTCGCCCTACCCGGCGGCAAGATAGGCGTGTACAGCGGCCTGCTGAAAGTCGCCAAGAATCAGGACCAGCTCGCCACCGTCATCGGTCACGAGCTGACCCACGTGCTGGCCCAGCACTCCAACGAGCGCCTCTCCCGGGATCAGCTGACCGGTATCGGTCTGGCGGTGGCCGACGCCGCCATCGGTAGCAGCGACAGCCTCGGGGGCGCTGCCACCATGGCCGCCCTGGGCCTCGGGGTCCAGGTGGGGATAGCCCTGCCTTATGGCAGAACCCAGGAGAGCGAAGCGGACCGGCTCGGCCTCGAGCTGATGGCCCGCGCCGGGTTCAACCCGGCCGAAGCCGTCACCCTGTGGCAGAACATGAGCGCCGCCTCCGGTGGCAAGGCACCGCCCCAGCTGCTCTCCACCCACCCCAGCGACCAGAGCCGGATCGCCAACCTGCAGGCCCAGCAGGCCGAAGTGCAGCCCCTGTACCAGCAGGCGAAAGCATCAGGGCTGGTTCCCCAGTGCAAGGCGTAAGCCTGCGCCTGGCGCGTCCCACCGATGCCGCCGCCATGACGGTGATGCAGCGGGCGAGCTGGCTGGCGGCCTACGGGGAGGTGCTGGGGGCCGACATGCTGGCCCAGCTGGCGGTGACCGACCACCTGCAGATCTGGCGACATCGGCTCGCCGAGCCCGGCCCCGTTCCCATGCTGGTCTGCCAGGACGACGTGGTCATCGGCCTGCTCTACTGGCAGCCCTCCCTGGAGGAAGGCTTGATGACGGCGCGGATCCGGGCGCTCTACCTTCATCCCGATCATTGGCGTCAGGGTCATGGCAAACGGCTGTGGCAGGCGGTGGCGGTACAGATGCGCCGGGCCGGTTGCGAGTGCGTCAGGCTCTGGCTGCTGGATGGCAATCACATCGGCGAGGGATTCTACCTGCGCCGCGGCTTCATGTTCGACGGTCAGGAGCGCACCCTGATGAGCCTCGGACAACCTTGCCAACAGCGACAAATGTTCCGTTTGCTTTGAGCTGGCTCCCGTTTTTCGCCCTCGGTCACTTTATTTTTTTTGCGAATTAATACAATGTGCCCCATCTGGACAGACTGAGGTGGCCGGGTCCACCGCAAGGGAGTGTGGCATGTACTACGGATTTGACATTGGCGGCACCAAGATAGCGTTCGCTGTGTATGACGGCGCCTTGAATCTCTGTCACGAGGAGCGCATGAGCACTCCCGGCAATGATTACGAAGGGTTGCAGCAGCTGATCCGCGAGCGGGTCGAGGCGGCGGATGCGCGCTTCGGGGTGAAAGGGGCCGTCGGCATCGGGTTTCCGGGGATCCTCAATCGCCTCGACGGGAGCATAGTGGCGGCCAACCTGCCCGCCATCCATGGCCGCCATCTGGGGGCGGATCTGGCCGAACTGCTGGGCCGACCGGTCAAGGTCGACAATGACGCCAACTGTTTCCTCTGGTCGGAAGTACATCAGGGGGCCGCAGACGGTGCTGGCAGCGCCCTCGGCGTCACCATAGGCACCGGCATCGGCGGCGCCGTCTACCTGGCGGGCAAGCTCATCCAGGGGCGCAACTGGCTGGCGGGGGAGATAGGTCACTACCCGCTGCCCGCCACCATCCTGATGAAATACCCGGATTTGCCCCGTCCCCGCTGTGGCTGCGGGCGCCTGGTCTGTTTCGAAACCTATGCGTCGGGCACGGGCCTGGAGCGGCTATACCACCATGTTCATGGGGAACGGGTGAGCGGCCACCAGATCGTCGCCCGTGCCGATGCCCGTGAGGCGGCGGCCCTCTCGACCATCGACTGCTGGCTCGAGATCATCGCCGCCGGCCTCGCCACCGCCATCTCGGTGATTGATCCCGATGTGGTGGTGCTGGGGGGCGGCCTGAGCGCCCTGCCAGCCCTCTATGAGGAGTTGCCCAAACGTCTGCCCGGCCACCTGCTGCCCGGTGTCGCCCTGCCGGCGATCCGCGAGGCCCGCTTCGGTGGAGCCGGCGGTGTGCGCGGTGCAGCCCTGCTCAATCTGTGAGATCGGACAGAGGGTCTGATCTCCCCGAACAAGGAGTCATCATGACCCGTCTTGAAATCTGTATCGACAACCTCGAATCCCTGTTCACCGCCCAGGCGGCCGGCGCCGATCGCATCGAGCTCTGCTCTGCGCTGGGGCTGGGTGGCCTCACTCCCTCCTATGGCTTTATGCAGCTGGCTGCCCGCCACGCCACTGTGCCGGTGTACGCCATGATCCGTCCACGCGCCGGAGATTTTTGCTTCAACGACGGCGAGTTCGAGATGATGCTCTTGGATATCGCGGCCGCTCGTGCTGCGGGCCTGCAAGGGGTGGTGGTCGGTCTGCTGGATGAAGATGGACGGGTACCCGAAGGCAAGCTCCGGCAACTGGTCGAGGCGGCGGGGCCGCTCGGCGTCACCTTCCACCGGGCCATCGATCTCTCCTCCGACTGGCGGCTGGATCTCGAGACGATCGTCGCGGCGGGTTGCGAGCGCATTCTGAGCTCCGGCCATGCGCCGACCGCGCTGGCGGGGCTCGAAACCCTGCAGGCCATGCACCAGGCGCTGGCGGGACGGGCCAGCCTGATGCCGGGGGCCGGGGTCAACGCCGACAACGTGCGCACCATCATCGAATTCACCGGCGTCAATGAAGTGCACATGTCCGGCATGGGCTGGCGCGGTGGCATGGTGCCCCATGGTGTGAACATGGGCACCTCTGACGATGGCCGGGTCAACATCACCGACGGCGCCAAGGTCGCGGCGGTGCGGGCTCTGCTGGACAAGGCCTGATGCAGACCGTGCGGCGCCATGGTGCCTCTCTCTGTGACGTCAACATGGGCACCTCGGACGATGGCCGGGTCAACATCACCGACGGCGCCAAGGTCGCGGCGGTGCGGGCACTGCTGGACAGGGCCTGATACGGCTTGAATGTGAGCAGGGGTGATGGTGCTGTTTTTTTCCTCCCTTCTCCTCTATGCGGGAGAAGGGGCGGGGATGAGGGGGCCGATGTGAGGCGTCTCCCACCGGCGGGCAATTGAGGGGCATCTTGGCAGCATGGTGCGAAAAAGTCTGTTATCATCCCGACTCTTTTACCATCAGGACCCGGAGCAACCTCTCAATGTCCCAATACGACTCTATCGAACAGAAGGCCAGCTACGGCATCGGCCGCAACATGGGCGACCAACTGGCTCAGCAAGCCTTCGCCGGTCTGGATATCCCGGCCCTGCAACAAGGTCTGGCAGATGCCCTGAACGGCCTGGAGTTCGCGGTCAGCCGTGACGATATCAACGATGCCTTCCAGGTGATCACCGCCCGCATGCAGGAAGAGCAGGAAGCTGCCGCCAAGGCCGCTGCCGCCGAAGGCGAAGCCTTCCTGGCCGACAACGCCAAGCGCGCCGAAGTGAAGACCACCGACTCCGGTCTGCAATATGAAGTCATGGTCGAAGGCAATGGCGCCGTGCCGGTTGCCGGTCAGTCCGTGCGTGTGCACTACCACGGTACCTTCACCCACGGTGGCGTGTTCGACAGCTCCGTTGCTCGCGGCCAACCGGCCGAGTTCCCGGTGACCGGCGTGATCGCCGGTTGGGTGGAAGCGCTGCAGATGATGCCGGTTGGCTCCAAGTGGAAGCTCTACATTCCGCAGGATCTGGCCTACGGTGCCCGTGGTGCCGGCTCCATCCCGCCGTACTCCGCTCTGGTATTCGAAGTGGAGCTGCTGGACATCCTGTGATCCGGCTGGCGTGATGCAAACGGCGACCCTGAGGTCGCCGTTTGTTTTTGGACCGCCCAAACGGGCCATGTGCCTTCGGCGGGGATTTGGATATAGTCAGAGCGTCGTCCATTCCGGCCATGTGAGGGAGACACGCCATGGCAGCCATCATCGAGGTCGTCGATCTCGTCAAGCACTTCCCCGGCGTCAAGGCGGTGGACGGGCTCAGTTTTGCCATTCCCGCCGGCAGCTGCTTCGGCCTGCTCGGCCCGAACGGGGCGGGCAAGACCACGACCATAGAAATGCTGGAGGGGATCCTCACCCCGGACAGCGGCCAGATCCTGTTTCACGGCGCCCCGCGCGGCCCGGATTATCGCTCCCGCATCGGCATCCAGTTCCAGCACACGGCGCTGCAGGATTTCCTGACGGTGCGCGATACCCTGCGCCTGTTCGCCAGCCTCTACCCCAATCCCTTGCCACGGGAGCTGCTCATCGATCTGTGCGCCTTGGGCGAGTTCATCGACAGGGACAGTCGCAAGCTCTCGGGGGGCCAGCGTCAGCGCCTGCTGCTGGCTCTGGCCCTGCTCGGGGATCCCGAACTGCTGTTTCTGGATGAGCCCACCACAGGACTGGATCCCCAGGCGCGCCACCACTTCTGGCAGCGAATAGAGGCGATCAAGGCCCAGGGCAAGACGGTGGTGCTCACCACCCACTACATGGACGAAGCGCAGCAGCTGTGCGATTTGATTGCCATCGTCGATCACGGCCACCTGCTCAGTCTGGATACGCCGGCTGCCTTGCTGGCGCGACACTTCGATGGCGTGCTGGTGCGTCTCGGGGGTCACCCGGCCCTGGCTGGGCTCGGCTATCCCCTGCGCCCGCTGGGCGAACAGGTGGAGCTGAGCTGCCCTGACGTGGCGGACTTGCTGCCACGGCTGCTGAGTCTGGGCGTGCCGCTCACCGGCATGCAGGTACGCTCCCCCAATCTGGAGGATCTCTTCTTGCACCTGACCGGCCACAGCCTGCGGAGCGGCGCATGAACGCGGCCCCGCGGTGCCTCGCAACGACGCCAGCCTGCATGTCGCCCCCGCCTGCCAGCCCAAGGAGCACCAGATGACGGGATCCCTCAAACGCATCGGCGCGCTCTTCTATGCCCGTAACCTGGAGTTCGTGCGGGATCGGGCCGCGCTGATCTGGAACCTGGCCTTTCCGCTGCTGCTGGTGCTGGGGTTTACCCTCATCTTCTCCGGCCCGCCCAAGCCGCTGGTGCAGATGGGCGTGGTGGGGGAGCTGCCCGCAGCCTATGCCCCGCTGCGCGCCGTGCCGCTGCTCAAGATCATCCCCTATGACGAGGAGGAGAAGGGCCGGCTCAAAGTGCGCCACCACCAACTCGATCTGCTGCTCTCGCCCGGCACGGGCCGTTACTGGATCAACCCGGACGCCCCTCAGGGCGCCATGGCCGAGTACCTGCTGCGCCAGGCCGTGCCGGTGCAGTTGGTGCGGGAAACCCTGAGCGGGCGCGCCATTCGCTACGGTGACTGGCTGCTGCCCGGGGTGATCGGCATGAATCTGATGTTCTCCGGCCTGTTCGGGGTGGGCTTCGTCATCGTCCGTTACCGCAAGAACGGGGTGCTCAAGCGGCTGCGAGCCACGCCGCTCGGCGCGCTGGAGTTTCTCTTCGCCCAGTTGCTGTCACGGGTGCTGATCACCCTGGTGGTGAGCCTGCTGGTCTTCTGCGCGGCCTACTGGCTGCTGGATGTGCCCCTCATCGGGTCGGGGTGGCTGCTGCTGGTGATCGCCCTGGCGGGAGGAACGGCCATGGCCTCCCTTGGCCTGCTCATCGCCGCTCGCCTGCAGAACGAGGAGCTGGCGAGCGGTTTGCTCAATCTCATCAGCTTGCCCATGATGTTTTTATCCGGTGTCTGGTTCTCACTGGAAGGCGCGCCCACCTGGCTGCAGCAGCTTGCGGCCAGGCTGCCCCTCAGCCAGATCATCGAAGCAGCCCGCGCCGTGATGCTGGAAGGGGCGGGATGGCAGGAGGTGGCAGGCCCTCTGGGTCAGGTCATGGTGTTCGCCCTGGTGTGCATCTCGCTGGGCGCCATGCTGTTCAAATGGAGTGCAAAATGAAACCTGTTCTGTGGTTGTTGCTGGTGGCGGCCTTGCCTGTGCAGGCAGGCACCCTGCGTTGCAAGAACGCCTTGCTGACTGAGGGAGACACCACGGCAGAGCTGCTGGTTCGCTGCGGCCAGCCGATGCTCAAGGAAGATCTCACCCGCTTCGAGGAGAACGGCTTCGGGGCGAGAGTGACGGTCAAGTATGCCGAGCGCTGGACCTACAACTTCGGCAAGCGGGAATTCATGCAGTTTGTCACCGTCGAAAACGGCGTGATCACCGACATTGCGGATGGTCCACGGGGAGGATGACCTCCTGGTTTTCTGAAGCCCAGCCTGCGGGAGATAAGGTCGCCATTTCCCCGCCTTTTACTTCCTTTTCTGTTGCTTTTACCTGCCTGTTATCGCCATTTTTCCATATGGGGTCATGCTGCCTCACTCTGGTGCTTTTGGCATAAAACCGAATCTGATGAGTCAGTTGTCAGCAGAAATGGCTGCCCCAATGCGGTGCAGCCGATTTATTTTCGAAAAATAATCCTCATGCCAAGAAGGGTTTTAAGCAGCAGGCTATTTGGCAAATAAGGGTCTACTTTTGATTCTGAGAGTGCATATTCCCCCGTTCAGATATTTTGTTCTGTTGCACCATGGTTGGGCCGGATTGCACCGATTGACAGGTTTTTCTGCGGCTGGATAAGCTGCCAAAAAGCAGGGAAACGATGGCATCTCGCTAGATTTTGATGCCTGTTCGAATCAAACCACAGGGAAGAGTGACATGAAGCAGATACACAAGGCAGGTATGGTGATGGCGCTGTCGCTGATGGCAGCCAATGCGTGGGCGGACGGTACGCTGGATGCCGTCAAGAAGAAGGGATTCGTGCAGTGCGGGGTCGGTGACGGCCTGCCCGGGTTCTCCAACCCGGATGCCAAGGGAACCTGGACCGGGCTCGACGTGGACGTGTGCCGCGCCGTGGCCGCCGCGGTACTGGGGGACGCCAGCAAGGTCAAGTATGTCTCCCTCACCGCCAAGGAGCGCTTTACTGCCCTGCAGTCCGGGGAGGTGGATCTGCTCTCGCGCAACACCACCTGGACCCTGACCCGGGATGGGTCGCTGGGCCTCACGTTCGCCGGGGTGAACTACTACGACGGGCAGGGGTTCCTGGTCAAGCAGTCCCTCGGGGTCAAGAGCGCCAAGGAGCTTGACGGTGCCGCCGTCTGTATCCAGTCCGGTACCACCACCGAGCTCAACCTGGCCGACTATTTCCGCGCCAATGGCGGCATGAAGTACACCCCAGTGGTGTTCGATACCTCGGATCAAACCGTCAAGGGCTTCGAAGCTGGCCGCTGTGACGTGCTGACCTCGGATCAGTCCCAGCTCTATGCCCTCAAGATCAAGCTCACCAAGCCAGAGGAAGCCGTGGTGCTGCCGGAGGTCATCTCCAAGGAGCCGCTGGGCCCAGCCGTGCGTCAGGGTGACGATCAGTGGTTCAAGGTGGTGCGCTGGAGCCTCAACGCCATGCTCAATGCCGAGGAGGCCGGGGTCACCAGTGCCAACGTGGACGAGATGCTCAAGTCCACCAACCCTGACATCCGTCGCCTGCTGGGGCTGGAAGAGCCCAAAGGGACTGTGCTGGGGCTGGATGACAAATGGGCCTACAACATCGTCAAACAGGTCGGCAACTACGGTGAATCCTTCGATCGCAACGTCGGTGCCGGTTCCCCCCTCAAGATTGATCGCGGCATCAATGCCCTCTGGAACAAGGGCGGTCTGATGTACGCGCCACCCATCCGCTGAGTCGACAGTCACCGGGGGGCCTGGCCCCCCATGTTTTCCCTGGCTTTGTCGGAGTCATCCTCATGGCGTTACACGCATCAAACCATAGGAAAGAACAGGGCCGCTGGTGGTATGACGCCAAGGTGCGGGCGCTGCTCTTCCAGTGCCTGGCCATCGCGGCGGTTATCGGGTTTCTGTTCTACATCGTCAACAATGCCCTGACCAATCTGGCCACCCGTGGCATCACCACAGGCTTTGATTTTCTGGGCAACACGGCCGGTTTCGGCATCTTGCAGAGCCTCATCCCCTATGACGAGACCTATACCTTCGGTCGCACCTTCGTGGTGGGTCTGCTCAACACCCTGCTGGTCTCCGTGCTCGGCATCCTGTTTGCCACCCTGCTCGGGTTCGCACTCGGGGTCGCGCGCCTGTCGCGCAACTGGCTGGTGGCCAAGATAGCGGCCGTCTACATAGAGACGTTTCGCAACATCCCGCTGCTGCTGCAGATCTTCTTCTGGTATTTCTCGGTGCTGCGTACCCTGCCTTCCCCGCGTCAGAGCGTGGATATTGGCGGGCTCGCCTTCCTCAACGTGCGGGGCTTCTATCTGCCCAAGCCCCTGTTCGAAGAGGGATTCGGCTACGTGCTCTGGGCACTGGTGCTCGCGGTGCTGCTGAGCTGGGGGCTGGGCCGCTGGGCTCGCCGCCGTCAGGTCCTGACCGGCAGGATCTTCCCGTTCTGGCGCTGTGTGGCCGCCCTGGTCATGCTGCTCCCGGGTATCACCTTCCTGCTGGCGGGCAGCCCGCTCAGCTGGAGCGTGCCTGCGCTGCAGGGGTTCAACTTCCGGGGCGGGCTGACGGTGCTGCCGGAGCTCGCGGCCCTCTTGCTGGCGCTCACCATCTATACGGCGGCCTTCATCGCCGAGATAGTGCGATCCGGCATCCTGGCCATCAGCAAGGGGCAGACGGAGGCGGCTTCCGCCCTCGGGCTCTCGCCCACCAAGACGCTGCGGCTGGTGATCATTCCCCAGGCCATGCGGGTCATCATTCCTCCCTTGACCAGCCAGTATCTGAACCTCACCAAGAACTCCTCCCTGGCGACCGCCATCGGCTACCCGGATCTGGTCTCGGTGTTCATGGGGACGACTCTCAACCAGACAGGGCAGGCCATCGAGGTCATCGCCATGACCATGGGGGTCTATCTCGTCATCAGTATCACCACCTCGGTGCTGATGAACATCTACAACCGCAGAATGACGCTGGTTGAGCGCTAGGGAGCTGTCATGTTCGTGAATGAATTGCAGGAGGCGCTGCCGCCTCCCAACCACCGTCGGGGGCCGCTCGCCTGGATCAGGCAGAACCTTTTCCCCAACTGGTGGAACGGCCTGCTGACCCTGGTGCTGGCCTATCTGTTGCTGCCACTCATCTGGTCTGCACTGGACTGGGCGCTGTTCTCGGCCACCTGGCAGGGGAGCAGCCGCGAGGCCTGCGTCCAGGGCGGTGCCTGCTGGATCTTCATCGAGAGCCGGCTGGGGCAGTATCTCTATGGCTTCTACCCGGCTGATCAGTACTGGCGCATCAACCTGACCTTCGCCGGTCTGGCGGCGCTGCTGGCCCTGCTCATCTGGCCAAAGACCCCGCGCAAGGGGTGGCTGGCGCTCTTCACCCTGCTGGTGTTCCCTGTCATCGCCTTCTTCCTCATCCATGGGGGAGCGGGGCTGGAGGTGGTGGAAACGAACCGCTGGGGCGGGCTGATGCTCACCCTGGTGCTGGCGGTGGTGGGCATAGTCGTAGCACTGCCGTTCGGCATCCTGCTGGCACTGGGGCGTCGCTCCCACATGCCGGTCATCTCCAGCCTCTGTACCGTCTACATCGAGTTCTGGCGGGCGGTGCCGCTCATTACTGTGCTCTTCATGGCGTCCGTCATGCTGCCACTGTTCATGAGTACCGAGGTGGAGCTCGACAAGCTGCTGCGGGCGCTCATCGGCATCATCCTGTTCCAGGCGGCCTATGTGGCCGAGGTGGTGAGAGGGGGGCTGCAGGCGATCCCCAAGGGGCAATATGAGGCGGGGGATGCCCTCGGGCTCTCCTACTGGAAGGTGATGGGCCTCATCATCATGCCCCAGGCCCTCAAGATCACCATTCCTTCCCTGGTGAACACCTTTATTTCCCTGTTCAAGGACACCAGCCTGGTGCTGATCATCGGGCTGTTCGATCTGCTGGCCATCTCCAAGGTGGCCCTGGCGGATCCGGCCTGGCTGGGGTATTCCACCGAAGCTTATGTCTTTATCGCCATGATCTTCTGGATGTTCTGTTTTGGCATGTCCCGCTACTCCATCTATCTGGAGCGCAAACTCAACACGGGCCACAAGCATTAGGAGTCGTTCTGATATGAAAACGGACGCAGTTGTCGAACTGAAAGAGGTCAACAAGTGGTACGGTGAGTTTCACGTGCTGCGCAACATCAACCTGCAGGTGGGCAGAGGGGAGAAGATCGTCATCTGCGGACCATCGGGGTCGGGCAAGTCCACCATGATCCGCTGCATCAACCGGCTGGAAGAGCACCAGAGCGGAGACATCCTGGTCAAGGGCACGGCCCTGACCTCGGATCTCAAGAACATCGAGACGGTGCGCCGGGAGGTGGGCATGGTGTTCCAGCACTTCAACCTCTTCCCCCATCTGACCGTGCTGGAGAACTGTTGCCTGGCGCCCATCTGGGTCAAGCAGTTGCCGCGCAAGGAGGCCGAGGAGATCGCCATGAACTTCCTGCGCCGGGTGCGGATCCCCGAACAGGCGCTCAAGTATCCGGGGCAGCTCTCCGGTGGCCAGCAGCAGCGGGTCGCCATCGCCCGCAGTCTGTGCATGAATCCCCAGGTCATGCTGTTTGACGAGCCGACGTCTGCGCTGGATCCCGAGATGGTGCGGGAGGTGCTGGATGTGATGGTGGAGCTGGCCCACGAGGGGATGACCATGCTCTGCGTCACCCACGAGATGGGGTTTGCCAAGCAGGTGGCGGACAGGGTGATCTTCATGGACCGGGGGCAAATCATCGAAGAGAACGTGCCGGATCAGTTCTTTGACAACCCCCAGTCCGATCGGACCAAGCTCTTCCTCTCCCAGATCCTGCAGCACTGAGGCAGGGCACAACCTTCAGAAAAACAGCCCGCACGCTCGAATGAGCGGCGGGCAAATGTGTACATGGAAGTCGACGACAGACAGAAAGGAGTATGTCAGCCCGGCAACAGGGTGGTGGTGCGCAGATCGCGCACGGCCAGGTTGATCTGCCGGGCCAGGCTCAGCGCCTGATGACAGCTCAACGGCTTCACATCGATGATCCCCCCTTGAAACTCAAACCGCCCCAGTGCTTCAACCATGAAGCTTCCATGATGGAAGCTCTTGATATAGCGAGCAATTCGACGGGGAGACCACTGCTTGAACACCTTCATGGCAAGAGACCCTGTTGTTTGGACAGGGCACACTATGCCGACGGACCGTGACACTGATGTGACACTTGATAAAGATTTGTATGAATCTGTCTTGTGATCGACTGGCGTGCAGCCCCGGCGTTGAAAAAGTAGTGAGAGTCCGGGTCCGGGGCCCGATATACTGCGGCCATTGCAGACATGACAAAGGTGCCGCACGTGGAGTGGGTGGACATAGTAGACGAGCAGGACAGGGTGATCGGGGTGGCCGAGCGCGCCAGGGTGCGTCAGGAAAACCTGCGCCATCGTGCCAGCTACATCCTGGTGCTGGATGAGGCTGAGCGCATCCTGGTGCAGCGGCGCACCCCGAGCAAGGATTTTTGCCCCGGCATGCTGGATGCCTGCGCCGGTGGCGTGGTGACCACGGGGGAGGCCATGGCCCTTTCCGCACGGCGTGAGCTGGCCGAGGAGCTGGGGATCCGCGACGTGCCCCTGCAGGATTACGGCACCTTCTATGCCGAAGGGGAGGCGAGCGGCAGCCGCTACCGGGTCTGGGGCGGCCTGTTCAGCTGTCACTATCAGGGGCCGCTGCAACTGCAGGCCGAAGAGGTGAGCGAGGTGCACTGGATGAGCCTGGGCGAGATAGCCGATCGGGCGGACGAGTTCACGCCTGACTCCCTGCTCGCCATCGCCACCTGGCAGGCAAGGCGCCTGCCATCAGGCCAGAAATAGGGGCGACAGGCGTTCGCTCCCCAATCGCTTTGTTGCTGCTCGATGGACCCCTTCGCCTTCTGGTGGAATGGGGTAGACTGGGCCTCTTTGAACCACAGAAGGATGCGTCATCATGATCACGGTCGGTCAATCCCTGCCCGCAGGGGAATTTACCTTTATCACCGCCGAGGGCAAGCAGGTGAAGGATACCCGGGCCCTGTTTGCCGACAAGCGGGTGGTGCTCTTTGCGGTGCCCGGCGCCTTCACCCCCACCTGCTCCAACGCCCACCTGCCGGGCTACGTGGTGCTGGCCGATCAGTTCAGGGCCAAGGGGGTGGAACTGTGCTGTCTGTCGGTCAACGACGCCTTCGTGATGAAGGCGTGGCAGGAGGCACAGAACGCCGCTGACATCACCATGCTGGCGGACGGCGACGGCAGCTGGACCCGGGCACTGGGTCTTGCCAAGGAGACCGGGGCCTTCGGCGGCGTGCGGGCCCAGCGTTTTGCCCTCATCGCCAACGATGGTGTGGTGGAGCGGCTCTTCGTGGAGGCGCCGGGCAAGTTCGAGGTGTCGGATGCCCAGAGCCTGCTGGCGGCGCTGTGAAAGATTAATCGGCGTTTGATTACACCTTGAAATAGCAAGCGGCCCCGTTACACTGAGGCCGCGTTTGGATGGAGCCAGGCAACTTGCCTGGCTCTCGTGTTTGCCGTGGATGAGATAGAACAATATGACCCTGGCTTTTGTTGCCCTGATTGCCGGACTGGCGTTGCTGGTCTGGAGTGCCGACAAGTTCGTGGACGGCGCCGCCGCCACTGCCCGTTACGCCGGTATGCCGCCGCTGCTGATCGGCATGGTGATCATCGGTTTTGGTACCTCGGCCCCCGAGATGGTGGTCTCCGCGCTGGCGGCCTCCCAGGGCAATCCCGGGCTCGCGCTCGGCAATGCCTATGGCTCCAACATCACCAATATTGCCCTGATCCTGGGTCTGACCGCCCTGATCAGCCCCATCGCCGTCGCCTCCCAGGTGGTGCGCAAGGAGATCCCCATCCTGCTCGGCATCACCCTGCTCTCCGGCGCCCTGCTCATCGATGGCAATCTGGGCCGGATGGATGCCGCCATTCTGGGGGCCGTATTCGCAGTGCTGATGGGCTGGTCCATCTGGGCCGGCATGAACGGCAAGGGGGATGCGCTGGATACGGATACCGAGGAGGACATCGTCTCCGAGGGTATGTCTCTCAAGAGCGCCATCCTCTGGCTCATCGTCGGCCTGGTGCTGCTGATCGGGGCTTCCCGTCTGCTGGTGTGGGGGGCGGTGACCATCGCCCAGGGCTTTGGCATCAGCGATCTGGTGATTGGCCTGACCATAGTCGCGGTGGGGACCTCCCTGCCGGAGCTGGCATCGTCCCTCATCGCCATCCGCAAGAACGAGCACGATCTGGCCCTTGGCAACGTGCTGGGTTCCAACCTGTTCAACACCCTGGCCGTGGTGGGCATCGCCGCTGGCATCCACCCGCTCGAGGTGGCGCCCGAAGTGCTTTCCCGCGACTGGAGCATCATGATGGGGCTGACCCTGTTGCTGCTGGTGATGTGTCTGGGCCGCAAGGGGCAGGGGCGCATCAACCGGCTGGAGGGGGGCGTGCTGCTCGCCTGCTTCGTCGCCTACACCGGCTGGCTGCTGACGAGCCAGTTCATCTAGTCTGGTGATGAAATGAAAGAGGGGACGCCGCGGCGTCCCCTCTTTTTTGTGCGCGGGGCCTGGTCTCAGGCCACGGCAACCAGCTTCTGCTTCTGGGCGCTGTCCAGGATCAGGATGCTCGCCTTGGGGAAGAAGTTGAAGGTGGACGCGGAGGCCCAGGTGTAGGCCCCCATCACCCGACCCACCACCAGCTCGCCGATCTCGAGATCCGGCAGCATGATGCTGTCGCGGATGACGTCCACGCTGTCGCAGGTGGGGCCGGAGAGCACCGCATTGTGCAGTTCGCCGTGGGCATAGGGCGTGCTCACCGGGTAGGTGACGTGGTCGTAGAGCTGGCCGTTGTAGCTGCCGTAGAGACCGTCATCCAGGTAGTACCAGATCTTGTCGCCGCGGTGGGCCTTGCCCATCACGCTGGAGACCGAGGTCATGGCCGGCGCGCTGATGAAGCGGCCCGGCTCGGCAATCTTCTGCACCGTGGCGGGCAGCTTGGCCAGGGCCTCGCGGATCGGGGCGCAGAAACCGTCGATGTCGAACTCGCCGCCGTCATAGTCCACCGGGAAGCCGCCGCCGATATCCAGCACCCAGGGCTTGAGCCCTAGCTCCCAGGCCTGCTCCATGATCTCGCGGCAGGCGTCGATGGCCTGCACGTGGCGACGGGCGTGGGGCACCTGGGAGCCGACGTGGAACGACAGCCCCATCACCTTGATCCCCTTGGCCTGGGCCAGTTGCAGCAACGGCAGTGCCTGCTCCGGGGTGCAGCCGAACTTCTTGGAAAGATCGACCTTGGTCTCGGGGTTCGGGAAGCTGACCCGCAGCAGCAGTTTCACTTCATCCTTGTAGGGCAGGAACTTTTCCAGCTCCAGCGGGTTGTCATAGACAAACACGGTGCAGCCGAATTCCAGGGCATAACGGATGTCGCTGTCACGCTTGATGGGATGGGTATGGATGCAGCGTCCCGGGCGAACCCCTTGGCTGCGCACCAGATCCACTTCGCCATTGGTGGCCAGATCGAAACAGGCCCCCTCTTCCTTCAAGACAGAGACCACCGCCTCGTGGGGCAGGGGCTTGAGTGCATAATGCAAGCGCACATCGGGCAGGGCGGCCGCCAGGGCCCGATACTGTTTGCGGACGGCTGCCTTGTCGAGCAGCAGCAGGGGGGAGCCGAATTGTTCAACCAACTGACGGTAATCTTGTGCGACCAGGGTCTCGTTCATTCTCTTTTGATAGTCCTTAGGGGGCGTGATATGCCCAAGCCATATGCGATTGAACCGGCGACGGCCGGCTCAGGCGAGCGGTCCGGAGGGACCCACCAGGCACATTGCATAACTCCCTTGCAAAGTGCTTAGTTATGCGCGGGATTATCGGCTTATTGAGTTTGTGTGCAAGCATTTTGATTGGATATGTCGGCAAGTTTTTCTGGTCGAGACGAAACAGGCTCTTGATACGGGGAGCGATCAGGGCCGTGATGGGGAGCACCTCCGAAGGGAGCTTGATAAGCTGTTGATAGTTAACGAACTAATAACATCAGGCCCGGGGGTTGAGGCCAGGTAAAAAGGGGGCGCCGGGGCCAGGGAGTGCGAGACAGCTCACATTTTTTGGATTACCATGCCCGCTTCCTGATCCAAACTAGTTCGGATGAAGGTAGCAGGAGAGCGATGGGCAACCATCCACCGAAGAAGTGAATCTTTCAGGTACCGGGCAACCGGTGTGGACTGCTACTGGACGATACTCTGGAGAGACCCGTTGAATCGGGCGCCGAAGGAGCAAGGCACCGTGATTGCATCGCAATCTGGCGCCGGAAACTCTCAGGCAAAAGGACAGAGGGGATGGGATGGTTGTACCTGAGCTTGAAACTGTTCACGGTCTGTCACGAGAGGTCGTCAGCAAGGTAAAGAGCAGCGCAGGAACCGGAGTGTATGTAAATACATGAGGCTTTCGAGCAGCGCATGAGCCTTGATCACGGCCTCGCAGCAAGAGTGTGAACACGTTTTTGGCCCGCATCCGATCGCCTCTGGCCGATCGCGATACCTATGGGAAGATCATCCTTCTCCTCCTTAATCGTTGTTTTTTAAGGAGGATGCATGTCATCAATTCAATCGGCGCTCGCCGCCATCGATAGCTTTATCTGGGGTCCCCCCCTGCTGATCCTGCTGGTCGGGACCGGTATCTATCTCACCTGGCGATTGGGTCTGCTTCAGATCGTGCGTTTGCCGCTGGCCCTCAAGCTGGTCTTTGGCCGCGATCAGGGGCAGGGCAAGCAAGGGGATGTCTCCAGCTTTGGTGCCCTGTGCACCGCCCTCTCCGCCACCATCGGCACCGGCAACATCGTCGGGGTCGCCACCGCCATCAAGCTCGGCGGCCCGGGCGCCCTGTTCTGGATGTGGATGGCCGCCCTGTTCGGCATGGCCACCAAGTACGCCGAGTGCCTGCTGGCGGTGAAATATCGCCAGCAGGACGCCAACGGCCAGATGGCAGGTGGCCCCATGTACTATCTGGAGAAGGGGCTCGGCTCCAGGCCGCTCGCCAAGCTGTTTGCCCTGTTCGGCATCGGCGTCGCCTTTTTCGGCATCGGTACCTTCCCCCAGGTCAACGCCATCAGTGATGCCATGAGCCTCTCCTTCTCGGTACCCCGTGAAGTGACCGCCGTGGTGCTGACCCTGATCGTGGCGCTGGTGACCCTGGGGGGTATCCAGTCTATCTCCAGTGTGTCGAGCAAGGTGGTGCCCTTCATGGCCATCTTCTACATCGTCGCCTGTGCCGGGGTGCTGGTGAACAATGCAGGCGCCCTGCCCGATGCGGTCATGCTGGTGATCGGGAGCGCCTTCACCGGCCATGCGGCCACCGGCGGTTTCGTCGGCGCCGGCATCATGCTGGCGATCCAGTCCGGGGTGGCGCGCGGGGTCTTCTCCAACGAGTCGGGGCTGGGTTCGGCCCCCATCGCGGCGGCGGCGGCCAAGACCGATTCCTGCGTGGAGCAGGGGCTGGTCTCCATGACCGGTACCTTCATCGACACCATCATCATCTGCACCATGACCGGCCTGACGCTGGTGGTGACCGGGGTGTGGAGCGGCGATGCAAGCGGTGCGGCCATGACCAGTCTGGCCTTTGCCCAGGGGCTGGATGCCCATGTGGGTCAGTATCTGGTGAGCATCGGCCTCCTGTTCTTCGCCTTTACCACCATCCTTGGCTGGAACTACTACGGCGAGCGCTGCACCGAGTACCTGTTCGGGGTGAAGGCGATCAAACCCTACCGCCTCATCTATCTGGTGCTGGTGGCGAGCGGTGCCTTCCTCCATCTGGACCTGATCTGGCTCTTGGCCGACATCGTCAACGGCCTGATGGCGGTGCCCAACCTCATCGGTCTCATCGGCCTGCGTCACGTGGTGATTGCCGAGACCCGTGCCTACTTCAGTCGGGACCGGGATACGGAATCCGAGCCCGAGCCGCAGACGGCCTGATGAGAAGCGGGCCTGCGGGGTGCCCTGTCGCCGGGCCCCTGTCCATGGCGTCAACCGGGATCCGGGCTGGGATGGCAAAACCCGGGGCTTGATCCCGGATCCTCTGACAATATCTGTGCGAAATACGCAAAAGCCACGACGCTCATCGTGGCTTTTTTGCATTTTACGCAATGAATGGCAGCGCTTGTTGCCCCCAGGGGGTCAGGGGGAGGGAATATCTCCGGTGAGCCGCTGCGCCAGCGCCCTGCTCACCCGGCTCACCAGGGCCGCCTCATCCCCCTGCCAGCCAATGGCGTGGGCCAGGGTGGTGGAGGTGCCCCGAGCAAAGCGCAGCTCGCCCCCGGCCAGTTCGTAGAAGCGGCTCGCCATCCGGGTGCCCTCGTCCACATCCCCCGCCACCAGCAGCATGGCCTGGGCCAGCACGGCGCCGTCGTGATCCCGGCCCGGCGCCAGCCAGCGCTGGGCGGTGCCGGTCACCTTGCGCCCCCCGATCACCAGGTTGTACTGGCCGTCGCAAAACGAGCCGGGCACGAAGTCGTAGCTGCCCGCAAGACCGTGTTCCTCCAGCAGGGCGAGCAGGGGCGCCCCCAGCAGCCGGTAGTAATGGGCCAGATCCGTGGTGGTGCGGGGCAGCATGAGGGAGAGGTTGAGGATGCCGGCGCCGTGGGGCACGGCGGTGCCGCCGCTGTCGCGCACGAACACCGGCCAGCCCTCGGCGGCAAGCTGCTCGCAGGCGGCCTGGTAGCGGGGCAAACGGGTGTCCTTGCGGGTGACGATGAGGCATTGGGGGCCCTGCCAGAGGAGGGCTCTGGGCTCGCCGTCACCGGCGCACTCCCGCAGCCAGCGCTGCTCCTCGGCCAGGATCTGGTCGGGTGTCTGGTGGGCGGGCGGCGGGGGCAGCAGGGTATAAGGCATGAGAGGCATCCTTTGGCAGAGGCTGCCAAGCACAGTACGCGCGGGGGCAAACAAGGTAAAGCCCCGCATGGCGGGGCTTTGGTGCAAGGATGGCGGAGTGTCAGGCCTGTGCGGCGGCGCGCCTGGGCAGCAGCAGATTGAGCAGGATGGCGGTGAGGCCGCCGGTGGCGACGCCGTAGGAGAGCACGCTCCTGGCCAGCTCCGGCAGGTGTTGCAGCACCTCGGGCACCTGGGCCACTCCGAGGCCCATGGCGAGCGACACCGCCAGGATCATCAGGGCGCGGCGGTCCAGCTCCTCCCGGGAGATGATGCGCACCCCGGCGGCGGCGATGGTGCCGAACATGACGATGGTGGCGCCGCCGAGCACGGGTTCAGGTATTTGTTGCACCAGGCTCGCCACCGCCGGGAACAGGCCGAGCAGGGCCAGCATGGCGGCGATGAAGAGGCCGACATGGCGGCTGGCCACCCCGGTCAGCTGGATGACGCCGTTGTTCTGGGCGAAGGTGGACATGGGGAAGGTGGAGAAGACCGCCGCCAGCATGGAGTTGGCGCCGTCGGCCAGCACGCCCCCCTTGATCCGCGCCATGTAGACCGGCCCTTCCAGCGGCTCGCCGGAGATGTCGGAGGTGGCGGTCATGTCGCCGATGGCTTCCAGCGCCGTCACCACGAAGATGATGGCGAGCGGCACGAACAGCTGCCAGTCAAAGCCGAGCCCGTAGTGGAGCGGAACAGGCACCATCACCAGGGGGCCGTCGAAGGTGGGGGCTGCCACCTTGCCCAGCAGCAGCGCCACCGCATAGCCCGCCAGCATGGCGATCATGATGGCGGAGAGGCGCAGCCAGGGGTTGCGACTGCGCTGCATCAGCACGATGAGGCCGAGCACCAGCAGGGAGAGAAAGAGGTTGGTGTGGCTGGCGAAGCTGCCGTCCGCCAGCGCGCCATAGCCGCCCCCCATGCTGATGAGCCCTACCTTGATGAGGGTCAGGCCGATGAGCAATACCACGATGCCGGTCACCAGCGGGGTGATGATCCGTTTGACCAGGTGCAGGAAGCGGCTCATGACGACGATGGTGAGGGCCGCTGCCAGCATGGTGCCGAACAGGGTGCCCAGCAGATCGTCGGTGGGCATGGCCGCCTGCTTGAGGGCGAGGCCGGAGGCGATGATGGGGCCGAGGAAGTTGAAGCTGGTGCCCTGTACCGAGAGCAGGCCGGAACCGAGGGGGCCGAAACGGCGGGTCTGGATGAAGGAGGCGATGCCGGACATGACCAGGGACATGGAGACGATGTAGCGGGTGTCGTCGGCGGGGAGGCCGAGGGCATTGGCGATGATGAGGGGCGGGGTGATGATGGCGACAAACATGGCGAGCATATGCTGCAGGGCGGCGAACAGGGTCTGGGGCAGGGGGGGGACATCCTCGATGCCGTAGACCAGTTCGCTGTGGGCTCGCCTGGGGGGATGGGCCTCTCGGATGGCGCTTGGGGCGGCAGCCTGTTCCATAAATACCTCGAATGTGTGGGGGGAGGGGAGAAAATTGGGCGCTATTTTAGTGATTGGCATCGCGCTTTCCAGCGCTAATTGAGCGCAAACTCGTTTATTTCCTGATGGGTTGAAACGTTTTCCTGTGGCGATTAAGATCCGCCGGTTTGTGTGAGACCGATCCCTCACAAAGGGGAGGGAGGCTGATGCATCAGGATGGGGACGGTGTAGAATGAGCCCTCGGTTCGAAGATGGAGACTCTGGATGCTGAAGCTGTCGGAGTTCTGGAGTGCCCGCGCCCACTCCGAAGATTTTACCCTGACCCGGATGGGCTTCATGACGGTGCGGCTGCGGCTGCTCACCTGTCTGCTGATGGCGGGGCTCCCGAGCTGGGCTCTGGTGGACTGGCTGACCCTGCCAGCCATCCAGTTCGAGGCGCTGTTCCAAGTCAGGATCTTCTGCCTGCTGGCCCTCTCGCCCCTCATCCCCCTCTCCTATCTCATCCACTTCAAGCGCGAGCGCATGAAGCTGGCGCTGGGCTACCTGATGGCGGTGATGATGCTCTTCTCCCTCATCTGCCTGCACAGCTTCGGCGCGGATCAGGAGATGCAGGCGGGCTACATGGCCTTCCCCTATCTGCTCATCAGCCTGTTCGCCATCTTCCCCATTCCCCTCTCCCTCAGCCTGCAACTGGCGGGGGGCATTCTGGCCACCATGCTGGCGGGCAACTGGTTGCTGGTGGGCCAGCCTCTTTGGAGCGTGCAGACCCTCAACCAGGTCTGGCTGCTGGGGCTCTTTGCCATCGCCAGCGCCTGGGTGCAGTGCGGCCAGCTCAACATGCTGCTGCAACTCTATCGGGAATCCACCACGGACGAGCTGACCGGCATGATGAACCGCCGCCTGCTGATGAAGCAGCTCGAGAAGGCGAGGGCCGCCATGATCCGCAAACAGGCTCCCTTCGCGGTGCTGCTGCTGGATCTGGACCGCTTCAAGCGCATCAACGACACCTTCGGCCATCTGGCGGGGGATGCGGTGCTCAAGGAGGTGGCGGCCACCCTGTCGGAACAACTGGAGCCCGGCATGGTGCTCGGGCGTTACGGCGGGGAGGAGTTTGCCATCCTGTTGCCCGGTTGCACGGATCTGGCACAAGCCAAGCGGGTGGCGGAGCGGCTGCGGGTCGCGGTGGAAGCGAGGTTGGTGAAAAGCCCCACCTCCGACGAGCTGCTGGAGGTGACGGTGAGCATCGGTCTGACCCTGGCCCAGCGTGGCGAGGGGGTGGAGGATCTGCTCAACCGGGCGGACGAGTGCCTCTACATGGCCAAGATGGCGGGTCGCAACTGCGTGGTGGCCGAGGCCGGCAAACCCGCTGGCGATGCAGGGCGCACAAAAACGGATGCCGCCTGAGGGCGGCATCCGGTGATGACGGGGCTGGCGTCAGGCCAGGGTGTATTTGCCGGAGAGCTGCTGGGCCAGCAGCTTGAACATGTTGAACACCGCCATGGTCTTGCCGGTCGGGGTGCCGTCCTCTGCCAGGAAGAACTCCCCCTTGAACACCAGAATGTCCCCCTTCTGCTCCACCGAGTCGGCGCGCATGCCGTGGATGAAGTCCTCGTGTTCACGAATGATCTTGTTGGCCATCTCCAGCAGGGCAGTCTCGGTGATCCGCTCTTTTTGTGGTTGCATGCTCGTCTCCTTAAACGACTACTGGGCAGGGGCACAAGGGTCGGCATGGCCGGCGCACCCCGCCTCTGATTGAAGAGGGGGCCAGCATACTGCAAAGCGGGATTTTCTGTCATTGATATGACCCCGCATTTTCCCGCTTTGCGCTCTTCCCTTATCCCAGCACCAGATTGCGCAGCCAGCGCCGCTGGCGAATGCGGCGCTGCACCAGCAGCACCTTGGAGAGCTCCTCCAGCAGGACCACCGCCACCACCCAGGAGAGGGGCCAGCCCAGCAGGCTGACCGCCACCCAGGCCAGCGGCAGGCCGATGCACCACATGCCGACGATGTCGATGAAGATGCTGTAGTTGACGTCCCCCCCCGAGCGCAGCACCCCGACGATCCCCACCATGTTGAACACCTTGAGCAGCATGCCCAGACACAGGATGGCGAGCACCTGGCCGGCCTCAGTCATCAGCTCGCCCGGCAGGTTGCCGACCCATTGCAGCAGGCTGCCCTGCATCAGCCAGACGGCGGTCCCCACCAGCAGGGCGCCGACGGGGGCCAGCAGCAGGAAGAGCTGGGAGTGCTGCCAGGCCTCGTCATACTCCTCTGCCCCGAGCCGGTGGCCGAGCAGGGTGGAGCAGGCCACCGCCAGCCCGAAGAAGAGGGAGATGAGGATGCTCTCCAGCGTGCCGAGGGTGGTCATGATGGCCAGGGCGTCGGTGCCGAGGTGCGCGTAGAGGAAGCCGTAGAGCAGCATGCCGAAGGCCCAGAGCCCGTCGTGCAGCAACAGCGGCAGGGCGATCAGGGTGAAGCGCACCACCTCCTTGCGCCTGAAGGCGGCGAGCCAGTCTTGCTTGCGCGGGATGAGACGGGGCTCTGCACGCCACACATAGGCAAGCAGCAGCGCGGTCTGCAGCAGGCGCGAAAGGGTGGTGCCCCAGGCGGAGCCGGCTACTCCCATGGCCTCGGCGCCGAAATGGCCGAAGATGAGGGCATAGTTGAGGATGACGTTGGCGATGATGGCGATGATACCGATGCGGATCGGCGCCGCGGCATTGCCCACCGAGCGCAGGGCCGACTCCAGGGGCACCACCACGGCGGTGCAGAGGATGGTGGCGCCGGTGATCATCAGGAACTCGTCGGCCAGCTCGCGCAGCGCGGGCTCCTGGCTGGCAAAGCCGAGCACGCTGCCCGGTGAGAGCACATAGACGAGGGCAAAGGGCAGGCTCACCGCCAGGGCGCCCACCAGGGCCAGGGCCAGGGAGCGGCGCACCCCGGCCATCTCGCCACGGCCGAAATATTGTGCCGCCAACACCGAGACCCCGCCCGAGAGCCCCGCTATCACCAGCAGATTGAAGAAGAAGACCCGGTTGCCCAAGCCGACCGCCGCCACAGCCGTGGTGCCGAGCTGGCTCACCATCATGATGTCGATGAGGCCGAGCAGGGAGAACATCATGGATTGCAGCGAAACCGGCAGGGCCAGTCGCCACAGTCGCGTCATGAACTCGCGATCGGTGGTTTGTTTTAAAATCGCTTGCCAATAATTCATTTATGTTAACCTGGTTGGTGAAAATCAGGGTTTGTCGTGGGTATGATAGGGGTGATATCGGGAGGCTTCACTGTGATCCCCTCTCGGCTTTCTTGTGCAAAAATATCCTGTTGAGGTGCTATGCCATTTACCAACGAGTGTCTGGAAATCGCCCCGGCCTGCGAAGAGCGGATGCTGGGACGCGAAGGGCTGCCCCTGCTTGGGGAGGCGGGCGTCTTCCTGACCGGTCTCTCGACGATACGGGAGCACTACCTTATCCGCCGCAACCGACCGGAGTTTCACATCCTGATGGTGAGCCATGACGAGGGGGGCGCCCTGCTCACCGATGGCGGGGAGCAGCCTATCCCGGCGGGAGCCCTGGTCTTTCTCCCGGCCGCCGTACCGGGGGGCCTCAGGCTGGTGGGGGAAGCCTGGCATACCAGCTGGATCCTGCTGGACGACGTGCCTCGCTGGCAGCATCTGCACCGGCTTGGCCATCGCATCTGGCAGGGGGAGGAGGGGGAGCAGCTCTACCATCTGCTCAGCCTGATGCAGGGGGAGGGAATACGTTCGCCACTCCAGCCCCAGCTGCTGAGCCTGCTGCTGGCGCTCTTGGAGCGAACCCTGCAGGGGGAGGTGCGCGGCACGCCGGAGCTGCGGCTGCAGGCGCTGTTTCGGCGGGTGGAGGCACGTCTGGACGAGCCCTGGAGCGTGGCCCTGTTGGCCGACCAGATGGCCTGCTCGGTGCCCCATCTGCACCGGCTCTGCCAGCAGGTGTTCGGCATGGGCCCCATGGCTTGGCTCACCGGGCTTCGCATGAACAAGGCGCGCCAGTTGCTGCTCTACACCAACTGGCCGCTGGCCGAGCTGGCGGCCCGGGTCGGATACAGCGACGGCGCCAACTTTGCCAACCGTTTTCGCCGCCTGACGGGTCAGACTCCGGGGGCCTTTCGTCGACTGGGTCGCAAACCTTTCGCAAGGGAGGTGCAAACCCTTTGAAATTGTTGGCTCAAGCCCATAGGATCGACGGGCTACACAGTCAAGGTACAGATCCATGTTTGAAGATAATAATCAGAAACGTCCCCTCTACATTCCCTACGCAGGTCCAGCCCTGCTGGAGACGCCGTTGCTCAACAAGGGCAGCGCCTTCACCAGCGAAGAACGCAGCAGCTTCAATCTGGAGGGTCTGCTGCCCCAGAACATCGAAACCATCGAAGAGCAGGCAGAGCGTGCCTATCGCCAGTTCATGGCGTTTGGCAACGACATGGACAAGCACATCTATTTGCGCAACATCCAGGATACCAACGAAACGTTGTTCTACCGCCTGCTGAACAACCACCTCACCGAAATGCTGCCGGTCATCTACACCCCGACGGTCGGCAAGGCGTGCGAGGAGTTCTCCAACATCTATCGTCGTGCTCGCGGCCTCTTCATCTCCTATCCGGACAAGGACAGGATCGATGACATGCTGCAAAACGCCACCAAGCAGAACGTCAAGGTGATCGTGGTCACCGATGGCGAACGCATCCTGGGCCTCGGGGATCAGGGCATCGGCGGCATGGGCATTCCCATCGGCAAGCTCTCCCTCTACACCGCCTGTGGCGGCATCTCCCCGGCCTACTGCCTGCCGGTGGTGCTGGACGTGGGCACCAACAACCAGCAGTTGCTGAACGACCCCTTCTACATGGGGTGGCGCCATCCGCGCATCTCCGGCGAAGAGTACGACGAGTTCGTCGATGCCTTCATCCAGGCGGTCAAGCGCCGCTGGCCGGACATCCTGCTGCAGTTCGAGGATTTCGCCCAGGGCAATGCCACCCCACTGCTCAACCGCTACAAGGATGAGCTGTGCTGCTTCAACGATGACATTCAGGGGACCGCCGCGGTGACCCTGGGCAGCCTCATCGCCGCCTGCAAGGCCTCCGGTGCCAAGCTCTCCGAGAAGCGGGTCGCCTTCCTCGGGGCGGGCAGTGCCGGGTGTGGCATCGCCGAGCAGATCGTGGCGCAGATGAAGGCCGAAGGGCTGACCGACGCCGAGGCGCGGGGCCGGGTCTTCATGGTGGACCGATTCGGTCTCATCACCGACAAGATCCCCAACCAGCTCGACTTCCAGCGCAAGCTCTCCCAGCCGGTCGAGCGGATCAAGGAGTGGCCGGTGGGGGACAACATCTCCCTGCTGGAGGTGATGGAGCACGGTCGCCCGGACATCCTGATCGGGGTCTCCGGCCAGCCCGGCCTCTTCACCGAAGAGGTGGTCAAGACCATGCACAAGCACTGTGCCCGTCCCATCATCTTCCCGCTCTCCAACCCCACTTCCCGGGTGGAAGCCACCCCGGCGGATCTCATTCGCTGGACCGACGGCCAGGTGCTGGTCGCCACCGGCAGCCCGTTCGCACCGGTGGAGTACAAGGGCAAGCGCTACGTCATCGCCCAGTGCAACAACTCCTTCATCTTCCCGGGGATCGGCCTTGGGGTGATCGCCTCCGGTGCCAACCGGGTGACCGATGCCATGCTGATGTCGGCCAGCCGTGCCCTGGCGGATTGTTCACCCCTGGTGAAGGGGGAAGAGGGCTCCTTGCTGCCGGATCTGGCGGACATCCATCAGGTCTCCCGCTACATCGCCAAGATGGTGGCCAAGACCGCCATGTTGCAGGGCAAGGCGGTGCAGACCCCCGATGATGTGATCGATCAGGCCATCGAGGCGAACTTCTGGCGCCCCGAGTACCGCCGCTATCGTCGTACTTCCTTCTGATCCCAAGGGGACAGACACGCAGAAGGGATGCCTCGGCATCCCTTTTTTGTGCACGGCTGTGAAGGAAGAGGAGGTTATTGTGCCGGTTGCTCGGCGGGGGCGGGCTCGGCGGGATTGCTGACACCGGTGACCCGGATTTCGACCCGGCGATCCGGGGCCAGGCAGTCGATGAGGGCAGCCCTGGCTTTGATGGCATCACACTGGGTGCCGGTGACCGGGTTGCTCTCGCCATTGCCCTGGATGCTCACCTTGTCTGCGGGCAGCCCCTTGCCAATCAGGAAGTTGGCGACCGTGCTTGCACGGGCCTCCGACAGTGCCTGGTTGTTGGCATCCGAGCCGATGCGGTCGGTGTAGCCCATCACCATGGCGTTGCCATCCTTGGGTTTGACGTCGACGATCTGCTGGTAGAGGGCGTCGAGTGCCTGCATCCCCTCCGGTTTGAGCTCCGCCTTGCCAAAGGCAAACAGCACATCCGAACTCAGGTTGAAGGTCTGATCCACCGGCTCGGGAGCCGGGGGCGGCGGTGCCACGACCAGAGGCGCGGCCACCGGCACTGCGGCGACGGTGCGATTGGGGTGAAGCACCAGCTCGATGGTGGCGGTACTGATGTCGCTGACCCAGCGTTTGGTGCCGCTGCCCACCTTGTCGTTGTCAGGATCGTCCCCGACTCGCACCATGTAGCGGTAGCGGGTCTGGATGTCTACCCAGTCGCTCAGTCTGGCGGTCAGTCCCAGACCCGCCAGGGGAGCCAGGTTGTCATCTCCCCCGTTGACGGAGTCGACGTGATAGAGATAACCACCCCCTTCGGCAAAGACAGAGAAGATGTCCCCCAGGGGCAAACGGCCAATGACCGACAGGGTGGCCCCCTTGCTGTTGAAGTCCTGGCCGGCAATATCCCAGTCACCGGTGGAGAGGTAGCCGAGCTCTGCCCCCAGATTCTCGTTGTAGTTGTAGCCGACAAAGGCGTTGATGGCGGTTGCGTCCTTGCCGACGTCCTGGCTGAAATCATCGATGTCATGGGCAAAGGCCCAGCCACCCCCAGCCCCCACATACCAGTCGTGAACAGGTGCCGCCTGGGCGGCACTCGTCGCCAATGCCAATGCAATCCACACAGGTTTCAGTCTTATGTTCATCGCGTATCCTCGTCGATGTTGGGTGTTATAGGGCTCCCAGCCCTTTGCTATGTATAGCCAACATTATGTATAGGCGATGTGAGCGCATTAACCATTTAAGTGACGCATCTGTATGGAAAATCGGTGAGACAGGCAGGTGGGCTGCCCGCGCTGGCGGTGCCGTTCGGGCATTAAAAAAGGGGCCGGAATGGCCCCTTTTTTTAACAGGTGGTTGTCCCCTTATTGCTGCACTTCCTGTACGCCGGTGACGCGCACTTCGACGCGGCGATCCGGTGCCAGGCAGGCGATCAGCTGAGCCTTGGCCTTGATGCCGTCACACTGGGTGCCGGTGACCGGGTTGGCTTCACCACGACCTTCGATGGAAACCTTGCCAGCCGGCAGACCCTTGCCAACCAGGAAGTCGGCCACGGTGCGGGCACGGGCTTCAGACAGCTTCAGGTTGTAGGCATCGGAGCCGATGCGGTCGGTGTAACCCACCACCACGGCGCTGCCATCTTTCGGCTGGACGTCGACGATCTGCTGATACAGGGTGTTGAGCGCAGCAGCCCCTTCCGGCTTCAGGGTGGATTTGCCGAAGGCAAACAGCACGTCCGAACTCAGGGAGAAGTTCTTGTCGACCATGACGGGCTCGGGAACCGGCTCGGGAGCCGGTGCCGGGGCCGGTGCCACATAGGTGGTGCGGTTCGGGTGCATCACCAGTTCCAGGGTGGCGACGCTCATGTCGGTTTTCCAGGTTTTCTGATCGTCACCCAGATCCCACATGTAGCGGTAGCGGGCCTGCAGGTCGATAAGGTCGGAGAGCTTGGCAGTCAGACCCAGACCCGCCAGCGGCGAGGTCCCGTTGTCGCTCTGGCCATTGCCGTTGACGTGGTTGAAATAGGCACCCCCTTCGGCGAAGACGGAGAAGATGTCATTCATGGGCAGGCGTGCGATACCGGACAGGGTGGCACCCTGGGTTTTGAAGTCGACGCCATCGACGCCAGCCTTGCCGGCATAGAGATAGCCGAGCTCGGCGGCAAAGTTCTCGGTGAAGTTGTAACCGCCGAACAGGGAGAGCGCGGTGGCGTCCTTGTCAGCATCCTGGCCGAAGGTATCCAGGTCGTGGCCATAGGCCCAACCTGCACCCATACCCGTGTACCAGTCGTCGGCCGCTTGAGCGGTGGTGGTTCCCATTGCTGCAATGGCCAGAGCAATCAGGGTTGGTGCCATTTTCATTTTCATCGTTTTATCCTCGTTGAGTTGCCGTGCTATGGGCGTACTGCGCACTCTTTGTTATACCGGTCGCAGATGACACTTCATGTGCGACACCGTGAGCGGATCACGGACGGCTTGAATAAAAAATGGATGGAAACCTGGATTCTCATGAAGCTGTTTCTCCATGGACAACTAACCGGGCACTGAGCACTTTTAATAGTTCATCCAATGTCTTACAAGCGTTGCTACTGTATTCTTTTGAATCAGCGTGATCAAGTTTCTGCACAGATATGCAGCGCCGACACCGGTGTCGCGGGGCCGCAATACGGGGGGCAAAGGGGAGAAAAGGTGAGACAGAGAGTGTCGCTGGGGGGAGGAGAGAGACAGCAAAAGGGGATGCCGTGGCATCCCCTTTTTTACGTTACCTGAGCGAAGTCAGATTACTTTTGAACTTCTTGTACGCCGGATACGCGAACTTCTACGCGACGGTCCGGAGCCAGGCAGGAGATCAGCTGAGCCTTGGCCTTGACGCCGTCACACTTGGTGCCGGTGACCGGGTTGGCTTCGCCGCGACCTTCGATGGCAACCTTGCTGGCAGCCATACCCTTGCTGACCAAGAAGTTGGCAACGGTGCGGGCACGAGCTTCAGACAGCTTCTGGTTGTAAGCGTCGGAACCGATACGGTCGGTGTAACCAACAACAACGGCGTTGCCGTCTTTCGGCTGGAACTCAACGATTTGCTGGTACAGAGCGTTCAGGGCTTGCACACCTTCGGCCTTCAGGCTGTCTTTGCCAAAGGCGAACAGCACGTCGGAGTTCAGGGCAAAGTTCTTCTCAACGATTTGCGGAGCCGGGGCCGGTGCTTCTTCAACAACCGGGGCCGGAGCAGGCGCTACGTAGGAAGTACGGAACGGGTGGTAAACGGCTTCCAGGGTCGCAACGCTCTGGTTGGACTTGTAGCGTACGTTGTCGGCGTGCAGGTCAGCCACGTCCCACATGTAGCGGTAGCGAGCTTGCAGATCCAGCGCGTCGTTGACCTTGTAGGTCACACCGGCACCGGCCAGCGGGGATACTTTGGTATCGCTGGTACCCAGACCGTCGGTGTGGCCCCAGTAGGCGCCAGCTTCACCGAACAGGGAGAAATCGTTGCCCAGCGGCAGACGAGCGATACCGGACAGGGTGGCACCCTGGCTCTCGTAACGGTTGCCGTCGGTGTTGCCACGGCCGGTGTACTGGTAGCCCAGCTCGGAACCGAAGTATTCGTTGAAGTTGTAACCAACGAAGGCATTGGCAGCAGCCGCATCTTCTTCGCCAACGTTCACGCCTTCGATCTTGTTCAGACCGTTGAAGTGAGTTGCACCAACACCGGCGCCGAAGTAGATGTCGTCAGCGGCGTGAGCTGCAGTTGCACCCATGGTGGCCATAGCGATGGCGATCAGGGAAGGAGCCATTTTCATCATAAAATAATCCTCGTTGAGATGGCACGTTGTTCACGTGCTTCGCACTTTGTAATTTATGTAAGCTGCTGGCTCTGTCGACCAACGACGTTGGTGCGAACAGGGATCCTAGATCCATCCAGGAGGCACGTATCTGGGTGCACAAGTGTGCGGGTTGCACTGTCGACAATGCATACTCCGCCACGAACAGCCGACGTCATTCCGATGACGTGGCGCACTTTATGCCCATTTCAAAACATGATCAAGCTCACAGATAAGGGATGGGGCAAATTGTGTCGTAGGGATAACTGGCTGTTTCTTGGGATTTATTAGTGATCCAAGTAGGCGCGATGCAGTTTCTTCTCAAGCTTCATATAAGCCTCAGCCCAAGCGTGCCGCGGGATGGCGTCACCCGCCCTGACCGAGAGGACCGCAAGATAGTCCGCCTCGGTTGCTTCGCACAGCAAGGGTGTGAAACTGAGCAAGAAGTGACGGGCGAGGTAGGGATCGAGAGGCCAGATGTTGAGGATGGCCCGCGCCACGGGCTGGACGGCAGTGGAGCAGATGAAGTGCCGATGACCCGCTTCCAGCCATTGGGCCATCTCGGCGAGGCTTTCTTCCGGCACGATGCCGCCATCGCCTTTCTCCCTGGCCAGCGTCATCGTGTGACCATTGCCCAGTGCCAGGGTGCCGTTTTCTGCCACGACGCCGTCGTGGCTGCGCAGGGGAAGCGTCGTCTGGCCTTCAAGATAGAGGCTGCAGCTGTCCGGGAGGGCCGCCAGCACGGTGGCAGCGTCCCCCTGCATGGCCATAGGCAGCCAGAACGCTTCGGCCCGGGTCTGCAGACCCTGGGCGAGCTGACGGGGGAGGGAGTCCGGGTCGGAATGAAGACGGGAAATGATGCCGGGAAATGCCATGTTGATGACTCTCTTGGAAATAACCGGCGAATTATACGAGGGATGGCCGGGCAACAAGAAAGGTTTCTTTTCGAGACTGTTTACCTGAGGCGACGCAGCGATTACCATCCCCGAGGTTTGTGAAGGGTTGTCGTCGAAAGACGCTGATTATAGATAGAGGCTCGACCATAACGAGTCCGTTCAAAACTGATACACTTGACTACGAGTCGTCGCGAAAAATAAAGGTGGAGTCAATCCGCCGAACGGAGTATGGAACACATGAATTCAAATATCGTAACTGTTGGCAAGAAGATCCGTCAGATCCGCGAAGCGGTAGGCCTGAGCCGTCCCAAGTTTGCCGATCTGCTGGGCGTCCCCCCAACCACCCTGAAGAACTATGAACTGGGTTACCGTGAAGTTGGAGGCGCCTTCCTGGTTGCCCTGGCCCACCACCCCGATCTGCACAAGTTCACCCTCTGGCTGCTGGCTGACAAGAAAGTCGCCGAAATCGGCCAGATCGGTCCGGACGATATTGCCAAGGCTTGATTCGGTTCAACCTTGATAAAAATGCCGCCCTCGAGGCGGCATTTTTTATTTATCAAAATGGATGATTATTCAATTAAATAATGCGTTGTGTGCGGTCAACGGCGATTTTCACTAAATCATCTTGTCGGGCTGGATTAATCCACGGAACACTCCGACCCTTTTAATTCAGGCGGTGATCCACACAGCGAGACAACGATGAGCCAATCCATTACCAAAGCCAGAGATGGGTTTACCAGCATCTTTGGCGTGCTGGCCGCGACCCTGGGGTCTGCCGTCGGGCTCGGGAATATCTGGAAGTTTCCCTATCTGACCGGTGAGAACGGTGGCGCCGGTTTTCTGCTGGTCTATGTCATCGCCACCCTGCTGGTGGGATTGCCGGTGATGATCTCCGAGATCATGCTGGGGCGCGAGGCCAGGACGGATGCGGTCAGCGGGCTCATCAAGCTGGCTCCGAAGGGGCAACCCTGGTGGCTGATCGCCGCCATGGGGGTGAGCGCGGCCTTCCTCATCATGTCGTTCTACTCCGAGGTGGCGGCCTGGGTGTTTGCCTACATCTTCAAGGCGGCCAGCGGCGAGATCCTCTCCACCGATCCCGCCGTCACGGGGGCTGCCTTCAATTCGCTCATCACGGATCCCTTGCAGAGTCTGCTCTGGCAGTGGCTGGTGCTGGCCCTGATGGGGGGGATCTTGCTAATGGGGGTCTCCAGGGGGATCGAAGCGGTCACCAAGCGGTTGATGCCACTGCTCTTCATCCTGCTGCTGGTGATAGGCGTGCGCAGCCTGACTCTGCCCGGAGCGAGCGAAGGACTGCATTTCCTGTTCTCGCTGGATTTCTCCAAGGTGACCGCAGGCGTCGTGCTGACGGCCATGGGGCTGGCGTTCTTCAAGCTCTCCATCGGGATGGGCTGCATGATGACCTATGGCAGCTACTTTCGGGACGATCAGCACATCCCTCTCACCACGGTACGGGTGATGTGCGCGGATCTCTTCGTCTCCATGCTGGCGGGGATCGCCATCTTCCCGGCGGTGTTTGCCTTTGGCTTCGAGCCGAGCGCAGGCCCCTCCCTGCTGTTCATCACCATACCCGCGGTCTTTGCCAGCATCCCGTTTGGACACCTCTTCATGGTGCTCTTCTTCGTGCTCTCCGCCATCGCAGCCACCGGGGCCATGCTCTCCATCCTGGAGGTGCCGGTCTCGGTGCTCTCCGAGCGCTTTCACATGAGCCGCATAAGGGCAACCTTGATCAACCTGCTGGTACTAGGGGCGGTCGGCTCGACCTGTGCGCTCTCGAGCAGCACGCTGGCGGATGTGCAGGTTGGCGGGAAAACCTTCTTCGATCTGTTCGACTTCGTCTCTTCCAACGTGCTGATGCCCCTTGGCGGCATCTTCCTCTGCCTCTTTGTGGGCTGGGTATGGGGATTCGAGCGGGTGACGACGGCGCTGACCAATGGAGGCAAGCTATCGCTGCCCATCCTCAGGCCCCTGTTTTTCATCATCCGCTATGTGTCGCCGCTGCTGATCCTGGTAGTGATGCTCAAGGGGCTGGGGCTGTTCTGAGCCGCGTCGCCAGAAACAAAAAAGCGCCTATTGGCGCTCTTTTTGTCTTTTACCCCGATATGTCTTCATATCAGGCAGAGTCGTGACAGCTCCTCCTTGAGCTGCTCCAGGTTGCGCTCGACACAGGCTTCCCCCTCGTTGATGGCGTCGCTCGCGCGGTGGAAATCCATGATGGAGAGGTTGCCAAGGCGCGGGCAGAGCTGGATCTCGGGGGGATCCCCGGCCATCCGGGCACGGGTGATGCGCTCCTGCATGATGTTGATGGAGCCCGTCATCACCCCCCACATGCCGGGGGTACTGGGTTCGCGCTCGCCCCGGTTCAACCACTGGCTGAGCAGCCCCCCCTGCACGGGCTCGTCCGGTTCGTCGGTCCAGGGCTGGTGCATGTCGGTGTTGAGGTTGACGGCGATCACCACCTCGGCTCCCATGGCGCGGGCCAGGGAGATGGGGACCGGGTTGACCACGGCCCCGTCCACCAGCCAGCGATCCTCCACCCGGGTCGGGGTGAGCAGGCCGGGCATGCCGCAGGAGGCGCGCACACACTGGCGAAGCGGCCCTTCCTGCAACCAGATCTCGCGACCGGTATCGAGTTCGGTGGCGACGCAGGCAAAGGGCAGCGGCAGGCTTTCGATGGCGGGATCCCCCAGATGGCCGGCGGCGATGCCAAACACCTTGTCACCGCGAAACAGGCCGCCTGAGAGGGCAGGATCGAGCAGCCCCATGACCTGCAGGCGGCTGAAGCCGCGCACCCAGCTCTCCAGCTTGTCCAGTTCACCAGCGGCATAGGCTGCGCCGACAAAGCTGCCGATGGAGCAGCCAGCCACCAGATCCGGCTTGACGCCCAGTCGCTCCAGGGCACGGATGATGCCGATGTGGGCCCATCCTCGGGCCGCACCGCTGCCCAGGGCCAATCCCAGACGGGGTTTTCGTGACACAGTTGCGTCTCCTGACATGAAGTGGGAGTCCAGCTTACTCCGGCTTCTCCTGCCCGTCATCCTGCCACGCTTCGCTGCGATTGCGGCCGTTGGCCTTGGCCTGATAGAGGGCGATATCGGCGCGGCGGATCACCTCCTGCAAGGAGATGGCCGGTGACTGGCGACAGTGGCCCAGGCTGACGGTCACCTTCAGCTCGGCCGCGATGGCGCTCCAGGGATGCTCTGCTATGCACAGACGAAGCCGCTCGGCCAAGGGGGCCAGAGGGATCGCTTCATCGGCGACGAGCAGCAGGAACTCCTCGCCGCCCCAGCGGATCAGGTGGCACTCCCGTGTCAGCAGGGACTGGCAGAGCTGCACCAGACGGATGAGGACCTGATCGCCCACCCCGTGGCCGAAACGGTCGTTGACTTGTTTGAAGTGATCGCAGTCAAACATGATGGCGCCGATGCGTTGGCGGCCTGCCAGGGCCTGGCGGTGTTCGAAGGCATCGAAGTAGTGGCGGTTGAAGGCGCCGGTCAGGGCATCGTGGCGCGACAGATAGTTGAGGCGGCGGTTGAGGCGCTGGGCACGCAGGCTGGAGACGGTCGCCACCACCAGACAGAGAATGGTGATGAGCGCCGTCGCCGATTGCCACAACAGCGTCTGCAGCAGAGGCAGCAGCGGGATGCGATGGATGAGGGAGAGCGGTGTCTCCGGGATGGGGTAGACGAGCTGCAAGGCGCCCTGTTGCCACTCATATTCCGCTGACTGCGCCGTCCTGACCGGGGGCGGTGCGGTACCGGACTGGCTGCTGGCGAGGATCTGCTGATGGGCGTTGAGCAGGAACAGGGTGCCAATCCGGGGGGCGAGGCGGTGCAGGGTCTGCGCCAGCGTGACGGTCTGGATGTCGATGCTGAGCAGGCCAATGATCTGGCCGCCCTGGGTAATGGGCTGGGAGAGGGTGATCATCTGCCCCCGTCCGGCAAAATCCTGGTAGGGGCGCGAGAGCATGGCGTGCTCCAGGTGGGGATGCCTGGCCATCGCCTCCTGCCAGTAGGCCTTGCTGTAAATCACGGGATCGAAGCGAAACTGGCTGGATGGCACCCAGGGATAGAGGTAGATGAAATTGTCCGTACCGGTGAAGTAGATCCAGGCCACGTCCCTGTCCAGCAGCTTGCTGGCCGTGGCGAGCAGGGGGGAGAGGCTGAGGGCGAGATGTATTCTGGCTTGCCGCTCGCTGCCGTCATGGGGCAGCGGGCCCTGCCCGGTCAGGTTGCCGATGAGGGCGGGGGGCAGATCGACGGGGATGCGATCCAGATTGATGCCGTGCTCCCCGTCGGATTGCAGCGCCTGATAGAGCTGGCGAGAGAGCACGGACTGGGGATTGCTGCGCAGGCGCTCCTCCGCCTGGCCGCGCATGGCCTCAAGGAAGGTCTCCATCCGCTGGTGCTGGCTGCTGAGCTGGGTCGCGGCGTTGATGGTGTCACGCTTGTTGATCTCGGTAACCTGGCGAAACGCATGTTGCAGGGCGAGCAACAGCAGCAGCAGGCCGAGGCCCAGCAGCAGCCACTGCAATCGGTATCTGGCAAAGGCGGGGGAGGGAATGGACATGGGCGTACCGGAAGATGGCGAGAGTCGGCATCAGTGTAAGGCAGAACCCTGACGCGCGTGCCGACAAGATGCGTTTTTGATGATCTTCTCACCGGACTGTTACGTTTTGTCACATTTATACATAGTCACGGCATAGTCAGGGGGTAACATGGTGCCATTCTTGATGAAGCTATCTCTTCTTCCTCTCTCTTTGACTGCATGGATCTTGTGATGAAAACGCGCGTGTGGCTGTGGCTTTTCCCTCTTCTTCTATTGCTGGCGGCGGGCGCCTGGCATCTGCGGCAGGCTGAACCCGCCAGCAAGCCAGCACCAAGAGAGATCAACATCAGGGCCGAAACCGTCAGGCAGAGTCTGGCCGAGCCCTCCATCAAGCTGGTGAGCAAGCTTGCGGCCAATCGCTCCGTGGCCATCAGCCCCGAGGTGACCGGCCGAATTGCCACCATCGCGGTGAGTTCCGGCCAGCAGGTCAAACAGGGGCAGACCCTGATCGCCCTGGATGCGGGCAAGCAGCAGGCGGAGCTGGCCGAGCAGAGCGCCAGCGTGCGCGACGAGGCTCGCAAGCTGCGGGACATGCGCAAGCTGGTGGCGCGAGGCGCCGTCACCACCTCGGAGCTGGAGGGGCAAGAGGCGACTGTTGCCCAGGCACAGGCCCGGGTCGATGCGGCCCGTTACGAGCTCTCCCTGCGCACCCTGGCCGCCCCCTTCGACGGCACCGTCAGCCTCATCGATCTCAGCGAAGGAGCCCTGGTCAACAGCGGCGACGTGCTCTTGCATCTGGACGAGCTGGCAAAACTGCGGCTCGATCTGGCGGTGCCCGAGCGCTACCTCTCCCTGCTGCGCCCCGGCATGGCGGTGACGGCAACCAGCTCGGCCTGGCCGGATCAATCCTTTTCCGGCGTGCTGGAGACCCTCGACAGCCGGATCTCCAGCGACACCCAGAACATCAAGGCCCGCGTCATCCTGTCCAACACCGGTGGCCAGCTGCGTCCCGGCATGCTGATGAACGTGGATCTCTCTCTGCCACCCCAGAAGATGACCCTGATCCCCGCCCAGTCGGTGGAGTATGCCGGCGAGCAGCGCTTCGTCTATCGCCTGGAGGCGGACGGACGGGTGAAGCGGGTGCCGGTGGAGCTTGGCGACACCCATGGCGAGGCCGTCTGGGTGCTCAAGGGGTTGAACGTCGGCGATCGCATCGCGGTGGAGGGGCTGGTCAATCTGCGCGACGGCGCCCAGGTACGTGATCTGGGCGAGGTGAAAGGCTGATGTGGCTCTCCGATATCTCAGTACGCCGTCCCCTGGTGGCGGTGGTCATCAGCGCCCTGCTCACCGTGTTCGGCCTGGTGGCCTTCAGCAAACTCACCGTGCGGGAGATGCCGGATGTGCAGACTCCGTCCGTCTCCATCACCACCACCTATGAGGGGGCGGCCCCCGAGGTGATGGAGAGCCAGGTCACCAAGCCCATCGAGGATCAGCTCTCCGGCATCAGCGGCATCAAGAACATCAACTCGGTGACCCGCAAGGGGCGCTCCTCCATCACGGTGGAGTTCAAGCTCGGCTGGAACATGCTGGAGGGCACCTCCGACGTGCGTGACGCCATCTCCCGGGCCAGACCCAAGCTGCCAGACGGGGCGGACGAGCCCATGGTGACCAAGGACAACGGCAACGGGGATGTGGCCATCTGGCTCAACTTCAGCAGCACCCAGATGGATCGTACCGCCATGACGGATTACGCCAATCGCATGCTGGTGGACCCCTTGAGCCTGGTGGACGGGGTAAGCGAGGTCTCCCTCTCCGGGGACCTGACCCAGGTGATGTACGTGCGGCTGCGCCCCGCCGACATGGCGGCCCGCGGCATCACGGTGGCCGACGTGCAGGATGCCCTCAAGCGGGAGAACATCGAGCTGCCGGGCGGCGAGATCCGCAACAACACCATGACCATGGCGGTGCAGATCGCACGGCTCTATCACAGTGCGGAAGATTTTCGCACCCTGCCGGTGAAAACCGCCACCAATGGTCAGAGCATCTATCTGGCGGACATTGCGGATGTGGAGGTGGGGGCCAAGAACGAAGACAGCGCCTATCAGCGCAACGGCCGCGAGAGCCTGGGGATTGGCATCGTCGCTCAGTCCACCGCCAACCCCCTGGCGGTGGCCCAGGGCATCGAGAAGAAGCTCGTGGAGATGCAGCGCTTCCTGCCGGAGGGGGCCACCCTTGAGGTCGACTACGACTCCACCATTTTCATCAAGCAGGCCATCGATGAGGTATACGAGACACTCGCCATCTGCGCCCTGCTGGTGGTGGCCGTGCTCTATCTCTTCCTCGGGCAGGGGCGCACCACGCTCATCCCCGCCATCACGGTGCCCGTCTCCCTGATTTCGGCCTTCATCGGTGCCTGGTATCTGGGCTTTTCCATCAACCTCATTACCTTGCTGGCCCTCATCCTCGCCATCGGCCTGGTGGTGGATGACGCCATCGTGGTGGTAGAGAACATCCACCACCACCTGCAACGGGGCGAGTCCCCCTTGATGGCGGCCTGGCACGGCACCCGGGAGGTGGGCTTTGCCGTCATCGCCACCACCGCCGTGCTGGTGATGGTGTTCGTGCCCATCGCCTTCATGGATGGCATGGTGGGGCGCCTCTTCACCGAGTTCGCCATCCTGCTCTCCCTGGCCGTGCTCTTCTCCTCCCTGGTGGCGCTCACCCTGACCCCGGCCATGGGCTCCTGGCTGATGCGTGCCGTGGACAAGCCCAACGCCCTGACCGCCACCCTGGACAAGGGACTTGGCTGGGTGGAGGAGCGTTATCGCCGCGTGCTGGGGGCCGTGCTGCGCCGCGCCGTCTGGATGCCCCTGGTGTTGCTGCTCTGCCTCGGCGGCATTGGTGCCCTCTTTGGCAAGCTGCCCGCGAGCCTCACTCCGACCGAGGACAGGGGCGTGCTCTATGTGTTCGTGAAAGGGGCGGAGGGCACCAGCATCGAGCGGATGAAGCGCAACATGCAGCAGGTGGAGGCCGCCATCCTGCCGCTGCTCGGCAAGGGGGTGGTGCAGGCCATGAGCTTCAGCACCCCGGCCTTCGGGCGCGGCGGCGATCAGACCGGCATGGCCATCATCCAGCTCAGTGACTGGGCGGTGCGAGACGAAACGGCCACCGAGTTTGGCCGCTCCCTGAGCGGTCGCCTCGCCGGCATCCCCGACGTGATGATCCGCACCTTCCAGCCGGGGTTCAGAGGCGGCTCCACCGCGGCGGTACAGTTCGTGCTGCAAGGCTCCGATTACGGCGAGCTCAATCAGCAGGGGCTGGCACTCAAGGAGGCGGCGGCCCGGAGCGGGCTGATGCAGAGCCCGGATCTCGACTATGCCGAGAAGACCCCGGAGCTGCAGGTGACCATAGAGCGGGAGCGAGCCACCCAGCTCGGCATTCCGGTCTCCACCATCGCAAGCTCCCTGCAGGCCCTGCTCGGCGGCGTCAGCCAGACCACCTATGTGGACAGGGGCGAAGAGTATGACGTTTACCTGCGCGCCAACCAGACCCAGTTCAACGGCATCTCCGACATCAGCCGCATCTATTTGAAAGCCGCGAGCGGCGAGATGGTGAGCCTCTCCACCCTGGCGACCGTCACCCAGGTGGCGAGTCCCCAGCGCCTCAACCACTACCAGCGCCAGAAGGCGGTCACCCTCACCGCGGACGTGGCCCCCGGCCACACCCTGGGGGAGGCGCTTGACTTCCTGGATGGCTGGGCCGCAGATCACCTGCCCACCGGCATGTCGGTGGATTATGCCGGCGAGTCCAAGGACTATCGCGACAACCAGGGGGAGATGGTACTGGTGTTCGGCCTGGCCCTGCTGGTGGTCTATCTGGTGCTGGTGGCCCAGTTCGAGAGCCTGCTGACCCCGGCGGTGGTGATGATGACGGTGCCGCTCGGCATCTTCGGCGGCCTGCTCGGCCTCTGGCTCACGGGGCAGGAGCTCAGCATTTACAGCCAGATAGGCATGATCATGCTCATCGGCATGGTGACCAAGAACGGCATCCTCATCGTCGAGTTCATCAACCAGCTGCGCCAGCGGGGTGAAGGGTTCGAGGAGGCGATCATCAAGGGGTCGGTGCGCCGCCTGCGCCCCATCTTGATGACCTCGCTCACCGCCATCATCGGCGCCGTGCCCCTGATGCTCTCCATGGGGGCGGGGTACGAGAGCCGGATGGCCGTGGGGACCGTGGTCTTCTTCGGCTTGTCCTTGGCGACCCTGGTGACCTTGCTGGTGGTGCCCGCCATCTATCACCTGATCGCCAGACGCGCGGGGATGACGGGGGCGCGGGATCGACTGGTGGACGAGGTACTGGTCACGGCAACCCCGGCCAGTCCCTCCCCGGTGCCGGGGGCCTCCGAGGGGCGTGACAAACCGGCGGCCTAGCGTGCCGACTCGGATGACAGCAAGCAGGGCGCCAATGGGCGCCCTGCTTGTTGATGAGATCCGAGTCTGACACGCCAACCTGTCGCGCCCGCTCGAAGGCGCCCCTTCCCCTCGCGTTCTGTAGGGGCAAAAAGCCGTCGCCCCCGCCTTGCTCTGCCGGTATAATGCGCGACCCGAATTGTTCCAGGTGGTCAAAATGCAGCCGGTTACCAACCTCTTCTCCTATCCCCGTTACTGGGCCGAGTGCTATGGCACGGCGCCCTTCCTGCCCATGTCCCGCGCGGAGATGGACAAGCTCGGCTGGGACAGCTGCGACATCGTGCTGGTGACAGGCGATGCCTACGTGGATCACCCGAGCTTCGGCATGGCGGTCATTGGCCGCATGCTCGAATCCCAGGGTTTTCGGGTCGGCATCATCGCCCAGCCCGACTGGTCATCGAAAGATGACTTCATGCGCCTGGGCAAGCCCAACCTCTTCTACGGGGTGACGGCAGGCAACATGGACTCCATGATCAACCGCTACACCGCCGACAAGAAGCTGCGCCACGACGACGCCTACACCCCGGGGGATGTGGGCGGCAAGCGGCCGGATCGCGCGACCCTGGTCTATACCCAGCGCTGCAAGGAGGCCTATAAAGAGGTGCCGGTGGTCATCGGCGGCATCGAGGCGTCCCTGCGCCGTATCGCCCACTACGACTACTGGTCCGAGACCATCCGCCGCTCCATCCTGATCGACGCCAAGGCCGACATCCTCATCTACGGCAACGCCGAGCGCCCCCTGGTGGAAGTGGCTCACCGCATCGCAGGCGGCGAGACCATCGACACCATGCAGGACATTCGCGGCACCGCCGTCATCCGCAAGGAGCCGCTGCCGGGCTGGCGCGGGGTGGATTCGAGCAAGCTCGACCAGATTGGCCGCATCGATCCCATCCCCAACCCCTATATGGAAGGGGCCCCCTGCTCTGATGACGAGGGCACTGCGCCGGTGGAGCAGGAGGCCAAGCCCATCCTGGTGCAGCCGCCCAAGCAAAAGCCGTGGGAGAAGACCTACGTCAAGCTGCCGGCGTTCGAGCGGGTGAAGGAGGACAAGGTGCTCTACGCCCATGCGTCCCGCATCCTGCACCACGAGACCAACCCGGGCTGCGCCCGCGCCCTCTCCCAGGCCCACGGCGATCGCATCATCTGGGTCAACCCGCCTGCCTTCCCCCTCGAAACCGACGAGATGGACGGGGTGTTCGGCCTGCCTTACCAGCGGGTGCCGCACCCGGCCTATGGCAACGAGAAGATCCCGGCCTACGACATGATCAAGACCTCGGTCAACATCATGCGCGGCTGCTTTGGCGGCTGCTCCTTCTGCTCCATCACCGAGCATGAGGGGCGCATCATCCAAAGCCGCTCGGAAGAGTCGATCTTGAAAGAAATCGAAGAGATCCGCGACAAGGTGCCGGGCTTTACCGGCGTCATCTCGGATCTGGGCGGCCCTACCGCCAACATGTACCGCTTACGCTGCAAGAGCCCCAAGGCCGAGCAGACCTGTCGGCGCGCCTCCTGCGTCTGGCCGACCATCTGCCCGCACATGGATACCGACCACAGCCCGACCATCAACCTCTATCGCAAGGCGCGCGACCTCAAGGGCATCAAGAAGATCCTGATCGCCTCCGGCGTGCGTTACGACATCGCGGTGGAAGATCCGCGCTACATCAAGGAGCTGGCCAAGTACCACGTCGGCGGCTACCTCAAGATCGCGCCGGAACACACCGAGGAGGGCCCGCTCTCCAAGATGATGAAGCCGGGCATGGGCAGCTACTACAGCTTCAAGGAGCTGTTCGACAAGTACTCCAAAGAGGCGGGCAAGCAGCAGTACCTGATCCCCTACTTCATCTCCGCCCACCCGGGCACGACCGATGAAGACATGGTGAACATGGCGCTCTGGATCAAATCCAACCGCTTCAAGCTCGATCAGGTGCAGAACTTCTACCCGTCGCCGCTCGCCAACGCCACCACCATGTATTACACGGAGAAAAACCCGCTCAACAAGGTGAGCCGCCAGGGCGGGGACGTGTTCGTGGTGAAAGGGGAGCGTCGTCGTCGCCTGCACAAGGCGCTACTGCGCTATCACGATCCGGCCGGCTGGCCCATGATCCGCGAAGCCCTGCTGGAGATGGGCAAGGGCCACCTCATCGGCAACGGCCCCGACTGCCTGGTGCCGCCGGAAGGCCGTGGCGAAGCCAAGGCCGAGCGCAGTCGCAACAAGGGCCTCAAGCCTGCCCTGACTCGCCATAGCGCTATCACACATCAGCGTGGCAATGGGGCTGGCAACAAGGCTGCGGGCCAGAGCAACGGCCAGCACGCCAACAGCAGCGCCAACAAGAGCGGCAAGGGCAATGGCAAGCCGCTGGGCTCTCAGCTCCAGAAAGGTTCGGGCAACGGCAAGTCCGCCGCTCAAGGCAAACCGGCAGGGCAGGGGAAACCCGCTCACAAAGGCAAGGCGCCCACTCGCGCCGGCTCTGCCAAGCCAGGTGCCAAACCCGCTGCTCAGGGCGGCAAGCCTGCGGCTAAAGGGAATGGTGCCAAGCGACCTGCGCGGTAATATTTCCTGATTGGAAAGCGATAGAAATAAAAAAGGCGACCGGCTGGTCGCCTTTGTTTTATTGGTTTGCTGGTTGATCTTGATATGTTGTGTCTACCCACAGAAAGTGGGGTCCCCCCATTTTCTGCCCTGAAAGTACATAACAATTAAGCTCGCTAGAAGGTGAAGATCATCAAGCGAGGAAAATGGTGAGTGGGCATCAACTCAATGAATTCATTTTTTTAATGCTTTCGCCAATTCGATAGCAAGGTCTTTAACCGCAGCAGCATCCAAAGGATTATCCGCAGTATGTGCCTCCACGGCTTTTCCGAAGTATGAGGGGGTAAGTTGCTCGCGAATTTTTACCTTTTTATCTTCTGGCATGAGTTCAATGAAAGGCCCAATTGATGCAAGTTCGAGTTCAGTTTGTCTCGCTCGGTCGGAGTTAGTCCGATGGCGGGCTGATTCACGAGCCGTATACCAGGCTGGAGCTGTGATCGCGATAGCGTATAGAAGGCGAATTGCAACAGACCACGCGTTTTCGGACGAGAAAGGTTGTCCCCAAAATTTAATGAATGTTGCGCCAGCGACAAGAACACCGGCACCAAATATTGCGACAGTAACCCAGCGCCAGAAATTGGCTTGCGTTGCTTCGGTATTTGCAATTTGCTGATAGTTTCCGGTGACGCCAATATTACCGACGACTTGAACAAGGCGAGCAGCTTGATTGCGCTGATTCTCTAGGTAGTCAATTAGTGCATCGCTCTCAATTTTGGCGTTAGCCTCGAAAGATTTGAACTCCTTTTTCAGTTCAGTAAGGGCTGTTTCAAAGATGGTTGCTCGATCCGTTTCCTTCTGAGCAAAAAGCTGCTCAAGCTTCGCAACAGTGGCGGCGGCTTCAGCTCGTTCCTTGGCAGCCCCTTCAGTAAGCGCACCAAGCTGAACCACTTGTTCTTCGGTTTTGGTAGTAAGTTCTTGAAGCTTGCTGGCTAGATGATCTCGCTGTGCTGCGAGCTGCCTAACGGATTCGCGTGATACAGTAGCTTGAGCTTCGAGCAAACTAGAGAGCGAGTCCAGAGACAGGCTCTGAAGCTGCGGTACAAAACCCCAAAGATAGGGAAGTATATTCTGTTCGAACTGTGTGGCTGCATTAATCAAGTGACCTGCATTCTTATTCGAAAGAAATGCAGTCAGCTCACTCAGAGGGGCTTGGATATTGCTGTTAAGTTGACTAAGTGCTTGTACGCTGGTGAGCTCCGCTGGGGTGTGATGGAGTAAAGCATCAATTGCGTGGCTCATTGCAAAAACCTTGTCTCGCGCAAACGCGAACTGATCGTTTTCTGCTATGTTCGGCTCTGCGAATTCAGGCTCGCTTTGCATTTGAAGAATGCGAGATAACGATGCTCTTATCGGGTGGTCTTTGTAGGCGGATATTGACACTTAGCGTCTTCTCTATAGGCACTGGATACGTAGCGTAAGACAAATGAAACCACTTATGCTAGCAGTCAATCTGATACGACTATCAGAAAATCTTCGTTATTTGAGCCATGTCATCAAAGCGCTTGCATGCGGACGATAAAGCGGCTTGGTGGGGGCGGCTCTGTTAGAGATCTGGGACACCGAGATCTGGGACACCCACCTTTTTGTATGAGGCGTAATAAAAATCTGGGACCCCCACCTTTTTGACAGCGGCGTAGCCCTGTACTTGGCTTGAGGTGTCACTGCCCAGGGGGTGAGCCATGACCATTGCCCGTTCACGTCAAATCAGTTCCTGATTACCCATGACCCTCAGCCAGCTTCAAGAGCCGATATGGCATCGGAGGGCTTGCCACGACTGCATGCCCCAA
>NZ_JAPCJD010000036.1:0-25932 GCF_027707845.1 Aeromonas sp. QDB14
AGGGCGGTGAAGATATCAAAGACCCGTTTTCCGGTAAATCGCAATGCGGCTCCGCTTAAGTGAACAGCATTGCGGCATCTGCCGGCTGTTTTTTTTGACAGGCAGGGTTACACCGTGACCTTGCTGCGGCTGACCAGCTTGGGCTCCAGGGGCGGGAAGTCATCGTTGAAGAAGGTATCCGCTTCTTCAATTTGTGCCTTGCGCTGCTTCTGGATGAAGTTGTCGAAGTCGCGCTTGATCTCGGGGTCCTTGAGGGCCTCGTAGTCGAACACGTTGGCGGCATAGAGGTAGTTGAAGTAGATGTCGACGAACTCGGCGCTGGCACAGGCGGAGGTGAACTTGCTGTTCTGGCGGTCGAAGTTGACGCGGTACTGCTTGATCTTCGGCACATAGACCAGCTCGTTGCCCACCTTGAACACTTCCACTGTGACCCCCACCGTGATGGTCTTGTGAAGTCCTTGTTGTTCTCCACCCCGAAGCGGATGGCATCCCCCTGCTTTTGCAGGAACTTGTTGAAGCTGGCCAGCGCCGTGGTGCCCTGGCTCACCACCACGTCCATGATGAAGTTGATGAAGTCGGTGGCGATGCTGAGCCCCTTGATGTGGCGGCTGTAGCTCTGCTGATCGATCTTGCTCGGCCCCATCAGGGGGATCTTGGAGAGGGCCCTGGCCCAGAGATCCGCGTCCGTCTTGTACTGCTCGCCATAGGCTTCGGCGTAACGGTTGATGTAGGCGGTGACCACGGAGGTGATGGCGATGAGGTAGGCCTTCTGTTCCGCCAGCTTGGCCATGACTGCGGGATCGTCCAGCAGCTCGTTGGCCACGATGAACTCCACCAGGCCGTCCTTGTCGGCATAGGGATCACTGCCCACCGCCCGGACGGTGTCGGGCAGATTGACGTCGTTGAAGAAGGCCTCGGCCTCGGCGAACTGATCATGGTTGCTCAGGCGGTTGGCCGGTGCCTCGCGCACCAGCTGGCAGAGCACCAGCTACGGCCTCGTAGTCCGACTCGCGCCACAGGGGGGCCTGCAACTGGTTGCCGAAGGTCTTCTTGTAGGCGAGGTTGAAGTCAAACAGCACCGAACTGCAGCCGCAATCCATGGCGAAGTCGACGGTGTAGCTCAGCGGCCCGGTGGGCAGGGGCTTGCTCATCTTCCCCTTGGCGCTGAGGTTGGCATAGCACTTGAGGTACTCCCGGCCAAACAGCTCGTAGGCACGGTTGTTGTTGAAGTTGAGCTGGAAAGTACCGGCGCTCTCGCCCCCGTTGAACAACTGTTGCACGTGACTCATCTCTCTATCCTTATGGTGAGATTGGTAGACGGGTTGACCCGGTGCCGAGTGGCTACTTCCTGGCCAGCAACAGCCTAGGCTGTGTTCTTAAAGTGATGAAGATATAATCTCACATCTTCTCAACAGCTTAAGATCCATTCCGTGTCCCGCCGTTATCAGCTGACTGATGCACAATGGGGGCTTATCGAGCCCCAGTTTCCTTCTCGAAGCCTGATCGGGCGCCCTACCCATGAACCGCGCCAAGTGCTCGATGGCATTCTCTGGATACTCCACACCGGAGCTCCTTGGCGAGACCTTCCAGAACGTTTCGGACCATGGAATTCGGTCTACAACACCTTCCGGCGTTGGCAGGATGCAGGCCGGATTGATGCCATTCTGGAAGCGCTGCAACTCAAGCTCAATGAAGAAGGGCTCATCGATTTCGACCTGTGGTGCCTGGACGGCTCCAATGTCAGGGTATCCAAAGATGCTGCCGGAGCGCGTAAAAAAACACTCCGGTGAATCAAGCACTTGGTCGCTCTCGTGGTGGTTTTGGCAGCAAAATTCACTTGGTCACTGATGGTAATGGTTTACCGCTGGGGTTCTGCCTTTCGCCGGGGCAATCAGCGGAAATCAGATATGCGACAAGTGCGTTGGCCATGGCAAGGATCCCGACTTCATCAGGCCGTTATCGCACGCGACCAACACATCTTGCCGCAGATAAGGCCTATAGCAGCAGGGCTTTGCGGGCCGAACTCCGGCGCAGAGGGATAAAAGCAGTCATCCCGCAGCGCAGCGACCAGCAGCGGCACCATAAGGGACGACCTCTGGTATTAGACAAAGCTCGTTATCGCAGGCGAAATGTGGTCGAGCGGTGCTTCGGATGGCTGAAGAAGTTTCGCCGATTCTCAACGAGATATGAAAAGCTGGCGGGAAGTTTTGCTGCTTTTATCAAGCTGGCTTTCTGCCTTCGTTACTTACGAGAGCTATTGGTGGACAGAAAACCAGCATTTTGAGAACACAGCCTAGCGAGGGAGAGGGGGTTTGGTTACTGCGAATAATCCCAGTGGCGGGGGCGGGATCCTGGGCTAGCCCCCAGACGGGGAGTATTTCTCGTTGTGTTTCATTCGGATATGGCCGCCATGGTCCCGTCATCCGGGGCGGGACCTTGAAAAAAATCGGAAAAAGGGAAAAGAGAGGGGCGACCCGGGGTCAGGAAAGGCCGGTTTTATCATTTGCCAGGCAAATAGAACCTGGCCATTGCATGAATTTTGCAAATACCCTTTGGGGGGCCGCTCACAGGGATGGCACGGGAGGCTTGTCTATCGGGAAGCAGACTGGCAACATTTATATCACATTTACTCATCGGATCAGTTTGCAATGGACCTGCAACGCCTCAAAGCCAACCTCGCCCTGCGTCTGTTCGCCTGGCGCTACATTCCCGTCATTGGTTTCTGTGCCCCCGTCATCGAGCAGATGGACGCCAGGGCGCTGCGCATCCGCATTCCGCTGGGCTGGCGCACCCGCAACCACCTGGGCAGCATGTATTTCGGGGCGCTCGCCACCGGTGCCGACCTGGTGGGGGGACTCCTGGTCATGGAGAAGGGGCGGGCGCGGCGCAAGAAGGTGCATTTTGCCTTCAAGGATGTGCAAGGGGAGTTTTTGAAGCGCCCGGAGGGGGACGTGCAGTTTGATTGCGCGGCGGGGGAGCTTATCGACGCCATGATCGACGAGTCCCTGGCGAGCGGTCAGCGCATCAACCGCCCCATCCAGGTGGTGGCCACCTGCCCGTCGCGCAACGGCGACGAGGCCATGGCCCGCTTTGTGCTGACCCTCTCCATCAAGGCAAGCTGAAGGCCAGAGGGCGCTTGGCGCCCTTGTTCAAGCCGGTATCAAAGGATCTCGGGACTGCTCCCTTCCTTCACCACGGCCTTCATGCTTCATGCCGTTGAAGTTGACCGCCCGCTCGGCCACTGTGCTGGGTAGCGCTTGCGTGGCAGGGCGTCAGGATCAGAGGATCTCGGGGCTGACGCCTTCTTTCACGACTACCTTCATGCCGTTGAAGTTGACCACCTGCTCGGCGACTATCTTGCAGCGTTTGCGGGTCTCGACCTGACCGTCCACTTCCACCAGGCCCTCGGCGACCAGCGCCTTGGCGGCACCGCCACAATCGGCCCAACCCTGATGCTTGATCAGGTCACACAAGGCAACGAAGGGGTGACCTTCGAGCAGAAACGTCTCCATGGGAAATCCTCTAGCTGGATGAATGGCTGAAACAGCGGGGGCTCATTCTAGGCAGTTAGGCGGGGCAGGGAAAGGGCCCGGGCCGAATTGCCCCGAAAAAGGGGCGAGCACAGGCAATAAAACCAGCCCGACCGGGCTGGTTGTGTCTCTGGGGGCCACTGGCGCTCAAGGGAGTTTCACCACCGCTTCCCCCGTCACGGCGAGGGCGCCGCCCTGGGTGAAGATGCGGGTGGCCAGGGTGGCGATGGGCTTGTCGCTTCGAAGGGCAATCACCTCCACCTCCGCCGTCACCTCGTCCCCCACGAACACCGGGAGCGTGAAGGAGAGGCTCTGGCCCAGATAGATGCTCCCTTTCCCGGGCAGTTGCTGCCCGAGGAGCCCGGAGAAGAGGCTCGCCAGCAGCATTCCGTGGACGATGGGGCGCTCGAACACCGTCGTGGCGGCAAAGTCCGGGTCCAGGTGCAGGGGATTGAAATCCTCCGAGAGGCCGGCGAAGGCCGCCACCTCGGCCGGGCCGAAGCGCTTGGTCAGGCGAGCCTTCTGGCCCACGGCAAGGGGTTGTGTACTCATGCGGGTTCCTCTTCTTGCATCCTGACGCCGGCAAACACCGGATTGAGCCGTACCTTGACGTAGCTGCCGGGGGCCGCCTCCAGCCCCTCGACAGGCTGCCGGGCGGGGACGGGGTCTGCTTCGTCACGGTCTTTGATAAAGCGCATCATCTCGGGCCACCAGGAGCCGCTCTGGTGGGTCGCCCCCGCCAGCCACTGCGCCGGGCTGTCCGCCTCGACCTCGCTCTGCCAGAAGCCGTATTTGTTGGCATCCGGTGGATTGATGATGCCGGCGATGTGCCCGGATTCGGCCAGAATGAAGCGCCGTTCGCCCCCGAACAGCGCCATGCCCTGCCAGGTTCCCTGCCAGAGGGCGATGTGATCGTCCACGGCGGACACCAGCAGCACCGGGGTCTTCACCTTGGCGAGAGCGATGCGGGTGTGGCGGATCTTGAGCTCCCCCTTCACCAGCTGGTTTTCCAGGTAGAGTCGGCGCAGCAGGCTGTTGTGGATCTTGCCCGCCACGTTGGTGCTGTCGCTGTTCCAGTGCAGCAGATCGGATGCCACCGGGCTCTGGCCCTTGAGGTAGCTGTCGATGTAGTAGTTCCAGTAGAGGCTGTTCTCCCGCAGCAGACTGAAGGAGACCGCCAGCTGGCGCCCGTCCATGATGCCCCTGGCCTCGTTCTGCGCCTCCAGCGCCGCGATGATGGGCTCGTGGATGAAGATGCCAAGCTCCCCGGGCTGGGAGAAGTCCAGCAGGGTGGTGAACAGGGTGGCGCTACGCACCCGCTGCTTCTGGCGCCGCGCCGCCAGCCAGCCCATGGCGAGTGACAACGCAGTGCCACCGATGCAGTAGCCGATGCCGTGCACCTCCCGCTCGCCGGTGGCTGCCTCCACGGCGTCCAGGGCGGCGATGACCCCGTCCACCACGTAGTCGTCGAGATCGACCTGCCCCTGTGCCACCCCCGGGTTGCGCCAGGAGATCATGAAGACCGTCTGCCCCTGGGCGACCAGCCAGGCCACCAGGGAGTTCTGGGGGCGCATGTCCATGATGTAGTACTTGTTGATGAAGGGGGGCACGACCAGCACCGGGGTCTTGCCCACCGTCGCTGTGGTCGGGCTGTACTGGATGAGCTCAAAGAGCTCGGTGCGCAGCACTACCCGGCCCGGGGTGGTCGCCAGATCCCGGCCGAGCTCGAAGGCGGACTCGTCGGTCAGGCGGATGTTGAGGTGATCGGCGCTGCGCTCCAGATCTTCGGCCAGGAGCGCAAGGCCGCGCACCAGATTCTGGCCGTCGGACTCCAGGGTGAGCTTGAGCAGCTCCGGGTTGGTGGCCAGGAAGTTGCTGGGAGCCATGGCGTTGACGTACTGGCGGGTGAAAAAGCGCAGTCGCTCCCGGCTCTTCTCGGGCACGCCCTCCAGGGCATCCACCGCCGCCAGCAGGTGTCTTGCGGTCAGCAGATAGGATTGCTTGAGGTAGTCATAGAGGGGTTGCTCGCTCCAGGCGTCGGCCTTGAAGCGGCGATCGCTGCGATCCGGGGTGATCACCGGCTCGCTCGGCTGGCCTGCACTCTTGAGCAGGGTGTGCTGCATCAGCTTGAGCTGATCCTGCCACCAGTTCATCTGGGACTGGATCAGCTGCCAGGGCTGCTGGCTGCCCTGCTCCAGCACCTGGCCCAGATCGTCCAGACTGGTCTGCAGCAGGGCCTGGGCGGTGCGCTCGGTCTGGACTCTGGCCATGGCCAGCAGCTTGTCGTTGTAGTGGGCCAGGGCCTCGAACAGCGGGCCGTAAGATGATTGGCTCATGTGTTCTCCTTCACCCACGCCCGGGGCGGGCACTTGCCCGTTCTGTCGAGTCGTGGGGAGATGTGGCTGCCCGCAAGACGGGCAGCCAGGGGTTATCAGGCCTTGCCCGTGCTCTTCTTGATGCCATCTGCGGTCAGGGCATCCAGTTCTTCCTTGAACTGCTGGCCGAGGGTGCTGAGCTTCTGGATGTCATCCAGCATCTGTCGGGAGAGCTGGCTGGCGCTCTCCAGCTGCACGGTGCCGAGGGCCGCCAGGCTCTGGGCATCCTGCACCTTGCCGACGGCCTGCAACTGGTTGAGCCCCAGTTCGGCGTAGGCATTGGCGGACGCCAGTTGCAACCGGGTCAGCTGTTCGATGTTGCTGGCCAGCAGCTGGTTGTAGCGGGTGAGGGGAGCGGCAAAGCCTTGCATCTGCTCGGTAAAGCTCTTGATCACGTCCATATTCATCATGGGTCTCCGGTTCGGCAGAACACTGTTTTTGCGGGTCAATCGACCCTTCTTGCGGGTACAGCACGTCATCCCTGTGTTACGTGTTGTTTGCTCTGTTCAAACACACGTTTGAGCATTCTGCAACCAATCCACCTTTGGTATAAATGTTAGTTTCTGTTTGAATTTTCCAATCCGCCGAGAGAGCCATCCCCGGGTTCAGACGAGAGGTGACGCAGGGCAGGGGGCGGGGTCTCGTTCCCCGGGGCCTGCGCTGGTACCCTTGAGCCACACCCTCTTCACAAGGAATCCCCGATGAAACCGTTCGCCCTGCTGCTCGGCTGTGGTGCCCTGACCCTCGCCGGTGTCGCCCAGGCCAGCACGCCGGTCCAGATCTCCCTGCCCGGTGTCAACCTACCCTCGTCCAATCAGGTGGAAGGGGCAAGGGCTTCCTTCCTCTACGGCCGCACCGGCCAGGTGAAGGGGATCGATCTGCCGGTGTTCGCCCTCTCCGACGTGGATCAGTTCACCGGCCTGCAGCTTGGTGTGTTCTTTGGCGCGAGCCGGGTGCGCCATCAGTTTGGCGGGGTCGCCATCAACGCCGTCAACTGGCACGAAGGGCAGGATACCGGCCTCAATCTGGGCTTCGTCAACCTGACCAACAATGTGAAGGGGCTCAACTGGGGGGCGGTCAACATCGCCCAGGGCAATGCCCTGGCCAACGTCGGCTTCGTCAACTATGCCGAACGCACCACGTTCCAGCTGGGATTCGTCAATGCCACCAAGCACCTGGACGGCTTGCAGATTGGCCTGGCCAACTACGCCGAGAACGGCATCTTCCCCATTCTGCCCCTGATCAACTTCAAGAAATCCTTCTAGGGACCAACTTGCCCTTGCTTTAGGAGGGGCAGCCATTACCCTGTGCTCCATCAAGGCTGCACAGAGGTAACAGGGGCATGACAACGGAACACATGGACGCCATCGGCATCGGCTGGGACGTGAGGGGCTGGCAGGGCAATGCCCAGGCGGTGGCGGTGGTGGGTTGGCAGGCCCGGGAGTCGCGTCTGCACTGGCTCGGGATCTCCCCCCTGTTTCGCCTGAGCTCCCGGGTCGCGCCGGATCTGGATGCCCTGCTGCGCCCGGCCCTGCAAGACGAGGTGGCGCTGATGCAGGTGCTGGCCTGCCCGCGCCTTGCTCTCGGCATCGATGCGCCCCTGGCCTTTCCCCGCGCCCTCGCCGATCTGCTGGCGGGGTGGGGGAGCGGCTTTCCCGTGCCCCAGCGGGAGATTGACAACCCTTACGCCTACCGGGATTGCGAGCGCTGGCTCTATCAGCACTATGGCAAGAAGCCCCTCTCCGCCACCTTCGACAGGCTCGGCAACAACGCCACCCTGGCCCTCTCCATGCTGCCGCGCCTCGGGGATCTGCAACTGGTGCCAAAACGGGCGAGGGCTGCCGGGCGCGCGGTGCTGGAGGTCTATCCCGCCCTGGCCAAAATGGGGGGCAAAGCCTCTGCTGTGCGGCCCGAGCTGCAACCCCACCTGCCAGCAATCCTCATCCCTGGAACGGATCCCTATGATGCCGCGCTCTGCGCCCTGATGGCCCTGCAATATGCGGCCGAAGGGGCCGTCACCTCGCTGCCTGCTCTGGTGGACCTGCCGGAGGAGATGGCACCGGACGAAGGCTGGGTCTACCACTTCGCCCGGGATTGAGACGCCCAAGCACCGCGCTCCCTCTGACGACTGCTGGCGACTCGCTGCAGTCACGGCACTGGTGACGTGACTTGCTGTCGCCACTGCGTATGGCTTGCCGTTGCCACGGTGTCAGGCAAGGGGAGGCCGCCTTTGTCCTGTGATCTTCCGACGTCTCCTTGACCCTTGCCCTTGTTGCCTTACTTTGCGACTGCCGACTGCCGACTGCCGACTGCCGACTGCCGACTGCCGACTGGCGCCTTTTCATCGGACCTCATCCTTGATCCCGACTGTTCATGGCTGGTTTAAAAATCACCTTGTATGCCATCAGACAAGAGACGTACAAGTACATTTATCACCCCGCAGCAGCGGGGAGATGGCTCCAGGGTTGTACAGAAACAGGGTAGCGGGGGTCAAATATGCGGCAGGTTAAGCCTGCAGAAGCATAAATAGGGAGTCAGGGCGTTAATTGCTGGAAGAGCCGTCTCTTCATCCGATATATTGCCTCTTTTCCTCAGGCTTCTTGTCCGGTGGTGTCGATGAAACGCATTCTCTCTATCCAGTCCCACGTGGTGTTTGGCTGTGCCGGCAACAGCGCCGCCGTGTTCCCCATGCGCCGTCTCGGCATGGAGGTGTGGCCCATCAATACGGTGCAGTTCTCCAACCACACCCAGTACGAGGCGGGTTGGCAGGGAATGGCAATGCCGGCGGGCCACATTGCCGCCTTGTGCCAGGGGCTTTGCAATATCGAGGTGCTGGCGCGCTGCGATGCGGTGCTAAGTGGCTATCTGGGCTCGGCGGAGCAGGGGGACGAGATCCTGGAGGTGGTGGCGGCGGTGAAACGAGCCAATCCGGCGGCCCTCTATTTCTGCGATCCCGTGATGGGGCATCCGGAGAAGGGGTGCATCGTCGCCCCGGGCGTCACCCGCTTTCTCACCGAGCAGGCCCTGCCGGTGGCGGACATCATGGCCCCCAATCTGCTGGAGCTGGAGACCCTGTGCGATGTCCATCTGACAACCCTGGCCCAGACCCGGGTCGCCGCACGCCAGTTGCTGGAGAAGGGGGTGAAGATGGTGCTGGTCAAGCACCTGGGTCGCGCCGCCAGCGTCCCCGGCCGCTTCGAGATGCTGCTTGCCACCCCCGAGGGAGACTATCTGATCGCCCGTCCCCTTTACGATTTCGCGCGCCAACCGGTGGGCGTGGGGGATCTCATCAGCGCCCTGATGCTGGCCAACCTGCAGGCGGGATATGATGGGGTGAGCGCCTTCGAGCGCACCAACGCCGCGGTGGATGCGGTGCTGAGACAGACCTGGGAGGCGAATGCCTACGAGCTGCAGCTCATCGCGGCCCAGAGCGCCTTTGCCGAGCCGCAGATTGCCCACAGGGCCGAGCGCCTGGCCTGACGCCATTGATCAGCCCGTGACGGGACGAGCTGATCAAGGTTCAGCTTGCGGCACTGATCGGTGTTGCATCCTGAAAATGTTCGACCCTGGGGAAGGGGTCGTAGAAGTGGTGCAGCAGGGCCTTCCACTCCTGGTACCGGGGGGAGCCCCTGAACCCCCGGGTGTGATCTTCCAGCCGCGCCCACTGCACCAGCAGCAGGTAGTGATGGGGATCGTCCAGGGCACGCTGCAACTGGTGGCCCAGGTAGCCGGGCATGGCGCTGATGATGTGCTGGGCTCGGGCGAAGGCCTGCTCGAAGTCAGTGGCCTTGCCGGGAATGATCTGCAGATGGGCGACTTCCAATATCATGATGGCTCCTTGCCGATGAGTCTGATTGAACCAAAAACCTATGTACGCCGAGCCTTGGAGGGGGCAAGACCGGCACGCTGTCCGGTCTTGCCAGGCCGTCTGCCTCAGAGCTGCTTGTAGAAGAACTGGGTGGCGGCGAGGGTGCCGTCCCCATTGCGGGCGAAGTCCGGGATCTGGCCGGCCTCCTGATAGCCGAGCTGGCGATAGAGGCTGGAGGCCACGTCGCCGACCCGGGTATCCAGCACCAGCAAGGTACGCCTGGCGTCCCGGGCCCCTTGCTCCATGGCGTTCATCAGGGCGCGGCCCACCCCCTTGCCACGGGCCTGGCTGTGGACCATCAGCTTTTCCACTTCGGCCCTGTGGCCCCCGTTGGCCTTTGTGCACAGGGAGAGCTGCAGGGCGCCCACCAGATGGTGCTGATCAAACGCCACCCAGAGCTTGCGCACTCCATCCGCCAGCTCCCCCTCGATGCCTTGCCAGTACGCCAGCCCCTGCTCTTCCTGCAGGGGAGGCAGAAAGCCCACCGAGGCACCGCTGGCCACGCAATCTTGCAGCAGGGCGATCAGCGCCGGTTTGATGCCTCTGGTGCTCTCGACCTCAAGGATCTCCATTGAATGTCCTCATCTTCTCTCTTGGCCCACGTGGGGGATTAACGTCTCGGGCGCGGACTCTCCTGCCGGTGCTATTATCATCCGGTCAGGTGCGCCGTCTCTTAATGGATCAGTCCCTGCGCTGCCAGCCACTGGAACAGCAGGCGGGAGACGGGGGAGACTTCGGCCAGGTGGCGGCTGTCCAGCCAGCGCAGCTCGGCGATCTCCGCCGAGGCGACGGGCGTGCCGTCGGCGTCCCCCGTGTAGCAACGCAGATTGACATTCACCCCTTGCGGCTTGCCGTCCGCCTGGGCGCTGAACTCGCAGGCGAACGCCAGGGTGTCGGGTTTCAGGATGACCGCGAGCTCTTCCTCGATTTCACGAACGAGGGCCGCCTCGTCGCTCTCGCCCGGCTCGCGCTTGCCCCCCGGAATGTAGTAGATGTCCTTGCCGTGGGAGCGGGCGCACAGCAGTTGTCCCTCCTTGAAGGTCAGCCAGGCGAGTTTGTCGATCATGGGCAGATTCCTCTTGTTGCCGCTTGTCAAAGGGGGGGCTCGCTGCTCGCACAGGGTGCGATAGGAGCGGGTTTCCCGCATCTCGGGCGCCAGTCCCAGCCGGCTAGCCAGCGCCAGCAACTGCGCGCGGTAGGCGGGCAGGGCGGTCTCGTCGTCAGTCATGATGGCGAGCTCGGCAAAATCACCGACGCCTGCCAGGTGATCCACCGTGACGTGGAAGGCCCCCAGAAAATAGATGCTGCGCCGCTTGTCGATGGTCAGCACCGGCTGGTAGCCCAGGGTGCGCACCATGCTGGCCGCCTTGTCCGCATCGGTGATGTTGACCGCCTCGCAGCGATCGGGTCCGGGTCCTTTGACTATCCAGAGCCGGATGCCGCTGGGGGCCATGGTGCGGATGATCAGGCTCTTCTCTGCCCGGGCCAGGGCGCCATCTGCCGTGTCGAAGTAGCAGTCCTGCTCATGATTGTCCGCCACCATCACCTCGGGGCTGAGGGCCGTGAGGGTATGCACAAAGGCGGCGCTGTCCGTCAGGCGGTATTTGAACTCCACCTCGAAGCGCCCCTGAAAGTGGGTGGCCATGGCCTTGCGACGGCTCCCGAACGGCAAATGAATAGGGCAGCCTAGCAAAAGTGCCGGGCTCTCCCAAGCATCGGGATCACAGCTTCGCATCGACTGCCGACTTTATGACCAGATGGTGAGGGGAAATCCGCCCTGGTGCACAGCTTGTGGCCCGGTGGCTGGGCGCCGTACGGGGGCTGTGCTCTAATAAGCTCCCTCTTTGGCGGTATTTCCGCCCTGAACAACGACAACGAGGCGGCGGCCCCGGCCGCGCCAGTGGAGCCACAGATGCAGATCACCTCACAGCCCCCCTTTATCGGACTGGGCGTGGCGGGCAACTTCGCCGGTCACCTGGAGCAGGCAGGGGAGGCGGCGGACTTCGTCGCCGTCAAGGTTGACGACAAGGTCGCCCCCAAGGCGCTGTTCCCCTTCTATGTGCCGAACCATCCCGGCCAGCTCGGGGTCTTTCCCCTGAGCGGCGATGCCATCTTCCTGCCGGAGGCGGCGGTGAGCGGGGACGAGAAGGTGCAGATTGAACCCGAGGTGGCACTGTGGTGCGAGCTGGAGTACGCGGGGGAGCAGGTGGTGGCCATCCATCCCAAGGCGTTTGGCGCCTACAACGACTGCTCCATCCGTCGCCCCAATGCCAACAAGATCAGCGAGAAGAAGAACTGGGGTGAAGAGAGCAAGGGGCTGGCCGCGAACCTGCTGCCCCTGACCCACTTTGCCGCAGGATGCGAGCTCGATGACTACCGCATCGCCTGCTATCTGGAGCGGGACGGGGAGCTGCACCCCTACGGGATCGACAGCGCGGCGGTGGACTACAGCTACTTCCACGGTCAGTTGCTGGCGTGGGCCATCGACAAGTTCAACCATCAGCAGGACGAAGGCCCGGCCGAGCATATCCAGGGGCTGCTGGCCCAGGCGGGGCGCCCGGCCCATGCGCTCATCAGCATTGGCGCCACCCGCTACACCCCCTTTGGCGAGACCCACTTCCTCGCTCCCGGTGACACCGCCTGCGTGGTGGTCTACCCCGCCAGTCGCTACAGCGAGAGCGACATTCGCGAAGCCATCGCGACCCGCCGCGTTGGCGCCGATGTCTCTGTCCTGCTCCAGGCGGTCAAGACCCGTTGATCGCGATGCCTTCCCAACCTGGGGAGGCATCTTCTTTCTCTATTATGCCTGCGCACACTCCATGCTGGCGTCATGCATGATCAGCCGAAAGAGGAGTGGCAGATCAGGTGGGTTGCCATGGTGGTGATCAGAGAGTGCAGGGAGCAGGATCTGGCGGCTTGCTCAGCCTTTACGCCGAGCTCAGACCACGGGATCCCGTGATGCCGCTTTCCATGGCGAGGGAGACGCTCGCGAGCCTGCTGGCCAGGCCCGAGGTGCGGATCATCGTGGCGAAGGTGGGCGGTGAGCTCGCCGCCACCTGCCAGCTCGGGGTGATCCCGACCCTGAGCAACGGCGGCAGGCCCATTGGCATCATAGAGCACGTGGTAACGGCCTCTGCGTTCCGACGCCAGGGGCTGAGCCAGAAGGTGCTTGAACAGGCGCTCTCCCTGGCCTGGGGGCTGGATGGCTACAAGGTGATGCTGCTCTCGGGGGAAGGGCGCGATGAAGCCCATCGCCTCTATGAGAAGCTGGGCTTCAAGGCGGGCATCGAGAAGGGGTTTGTCATCAAGCAGGCAGAGGCCCAGGGCTGCACCTTGACGAGGTTCGGCCCCAAGGCTTAGCATCGGCGCTTTTGCCATAAATTGAGCCAACAATTCATGAAGATAGAACCAGCACAAACCGAGGATTACCCGGCCCTGATCGCTCTCTGGGAGGCCTCGGTACGCGCTACCCATCACTTCCTGCAAGAGGAAGACATCGCCACCCTCAAGCCTCTCATCCTCGAACACTATTTCGATGCCGTGCGCCTTTATTGCGCCAGGCAGGATGGCGTGATCGTCGGTTTTATCGGGGTGGCTGAGGGCAATATCGAGATGCTGTTCATCGCTCCCGAGGCGAGAGGGGGCGGGGTCGGCCGCCAGCTGGTGGACCACGCCATCCGTTGTCTGGGGGCGACTCGCGTGGACGTCAACGAACAGAATGCCCAGGCTGTCGGCTTCTACCAGCACCTGGGCTTCGAGGTGACGGGGCGCTCCCCCCTGGATGGCCAGGGCAAGCCCTATCCCCTGCTGCACATGGCCTTGGCCGCCGGTTAAGGGCGCCAGAGCATAAAAAAACCGCCCTCGGGCGGTTTTTTGTTGTTCAGGACGCAGTGCTCGCGCCGCCTCACTCCTCGTTGGAGTTGTCCTGATAGTCGCCCCGCTGGGCCTTGGGCAGGCGGCGCATGGGGGCGAAACCGATGTCCTCGCCCACCACTTCCCGCTTGCGGGACTTGTTTTGCGCAGGCTGGGCCGGCTTCTTGGCGCCATCCCCCTTGCCTTTCCCGGCGGCGGGTTTGCCCTTGGCGTTGGCATGGCCACGGGCGCGGGGCGGGTTTTGCACCGGCTTGCTGCCCGGCAGGGTCTGGCGGCTCGGCTTGCCGCTCGGCTCGTACCCTTCCAGGATCTCCACGGTCAGGGATTGGCCGATCAGCGCCTCGATCTCCTTGAGCTGACCCAGCTCGTCCTGGCTCACCAGGGAGATGGCCTCGCCGCCGCGCCCGGCACGGCCGGTGCGGCCGATGCGGTGGATGTAATCCTCCGCCATCTGGGGCAGCTCGAAGTTGATCACGTGGGGCAGCTGATCGATGTCCAGACCCCGTGCGGCGATATCGGTGGCAACCAGCACCCGCACCTTGCCTTCACGAAAATCCGCCAGCGCCCGGTTGCGGGCCCCCTGGCTCTTGTCACCGTGGATGGCGACCGTATCCAGGCCATCTTTCTGCATCTGCTGGGCGAGCCTGTCGGCAATCTGCTTGGTGCGCACGAACACCAGCACCCGCTGCCAGTTGCCACGGCCAATCATGTGGGAGAGCATCTCCCGGCGGCGTTCCCGATCGACCTGGATGATGCGCTGGCTTACCTGCTCGGCGGCGGTGTTGCTGGGATCCACCTCGATGAGGGTGGGATCCTTGAGCAGATCGTCCGCCAGCGCCTTGATGTCATTGGAGAAGGTGGCGGAGAAGAGCAGGGTCTGACGCTCCTCCGGCAGGGCCTTCATGATGCGGCGAATGTCGGTGATGAACCCCATGTCGAGCATTCTGTCCGCTTCATCCAGCACCAGCACCTCGAGGGCGCTCAGGGTCAGGGCGCCCTGGGTCAGCAGATCCAGCAGGCGGCCCGGGGTGGCGACCAGGATGTCGACCCCGAGCTTGATGGCGTCCAGGTTCGGCTTGATGCTGACGCCGCCATAGGCGATCAGGGTACGAAACGGCAGGTGGTGGGCATATTTGATGATGCTCTCGCCCACCTGGGCGGCCAGCTCCCGGGTCGGGGTCAGCACCAGGGCTCGCACCTGGCGACGACCGCCACGGCCGTGGTTGGCCAGCAGTCGATGAAGCATGGGCAGGGTGAAACCGGCCGTCTTGCCCGTGCCTGTCTGGGCGCCGCCCAGCACGTCCTGCCCGGCCAGGATGGCGGGAATGGCTTGCTGCTGGATGGGGGTGGGTTGTTCGTAACCCAGCTCCTTGACGGCCCGCAGGATGTGCGGTGACAGACCCAGTTCATTGAATGACATGTTCGAGGGACACTCCGAGCCTTGGGCTCAACGGGTGACGGCAGCCTTGGTCCGTCACGACATGGAAAATAGGGTGGGCCGCCATCGAGGCTGGGCCTGAGCCCGGCAAAGCGACCGCACAAGAGACAGTGGGCGCGTAATATAGCAGATGCGAGGCGCACGCGCAGCAGCCGTGTCGCGAGCAGGGTTGCCACGGCCATCCCGGCAGGGAAAGGCCAGGGGGCGCTAAGAGGGGCCCCCCTGGCCTCGGCGCACGCCCGTCAGAGCAGTCCCTCGATGGCCTGCACCAGATCCTCCGGCCTGGTCTGGGGGGCGAAGCGGTCCACCACCCGGCCTTCACGGTCAATCAGGAACTTGGTGAAGTTCCACTTGATGGCCTCGCTGCCAAGGAGTCCGGGCTTTTGCTCCTTGAGCCAGCGATAGAGGGGGTGGGCCCCGGCGCCGTTGACCTCGCACTTGGCCATCAGGGGGAAGCTGACAGGGTAGTCGAGCGAGCAGAAGCGGGCGATCTCCTCGGCATCGCCCGGCTCCTGATGGCCGAACTGATCGCAGGGAAAGCCCAGGATCTCGAAGCCTTGGGGGCCGAACTGGCGATAGAGGGCCTCAAGCCCGGTGTATTGGGGGGTAAAACCGCAGCGGCTTGCCACGTTGACCACTAGCACGACACGGCCCTGCAGATCGGCGGTGGACCAGGCCGTGCCATCGAGTCGTTGCAGGGGGATGAGGGGCAGGGGCATGGTTTCTTCTGATGCAAGAGGGGCGACAAGGCGCCCGGGGACAATCCTTGCACGTTAACGGGCCGAGGGCCGGGGAGCAAGGGGGAGGGCGTCTGTTCCCCCCAGACTCCTATTGATGGCGGGACTTCTCAAGAGAAGCAATCCGGTTTGTGCCGATGGTCCGAAGTCGCTACAAAGCGCACTCTCTCCCCTCGCTGCGAGCCTATCTTGGACTATCAAGCCGTCATGGATGCCATCTACACCCGGGGTTGGGTGATAGTGGATGATTTTTTAACCGCCGCCGAGGTGGATGCCCTCAAGGCTTGCCTGCCGGACGAGTGGCGACCGGCGGGGATCGGGCGCGAGACCCTGCATCAGGACAACCGCGATATCCGTCGGGATCAGATCCACTGGCTCGACGCCTCCCTCGGCGCGCCGGTGGCCGACTATCTGGCCCGGATGGAGTCCCTGCGTCTGGCCGCCAATCGCAGCCTGATGCTGGGGCTGTTCGACTACGAGGCCCACTTTGCCCGCTACCGTCAGGGGGACTTCTACGCCACCCATCGCGACGCCTTCGCCGGGCGATCCAACCGCCGGCTCACCTCGGTGTTCTACCTGAACAACGACTGGCAGCCAGAGGCGGGGGGAATATTGCGGGTCTATGACGACAGCGAGCAGTTTCTGATGGATGTCTCCCCCCGGGGCGGGCGGCTGGTGCTCTTCCTGTCTGAAGAGTTTCCCCACGAGGTGCTGCCCGCAAGCCGGGAGCGCTACAGCATTGCCGGCTGGTTTCGGGTCAACGGCAATGGCGCCGGGCGGGTCGATCCCCCCCGCTGAGCGCATTTCATCCTGTTTCTGACACAGGAAGAGACTTTTATCTGCCCGGGCAGGGGGAGGTGCGCCCCATCGGCTGACAAGGCTTCCCCTCCCTTGCTACACTGCCCGCACTTATGTTCGTTTCTGGCTTCGTCCGGTTTTCATGCGGTTGGGTTTGACATGGTGATGACGAAGCCGCTTCTCCCAAGGGATCACATCTAATGAAGAACATGCATGTCTTGCTGCTGTGCGGCGGTGGCGGCTCCGAGCACGAAGTCTCGCTGCGCAGCGCCAATTTCCTCGAAAAACAGCTTGGGCTCCTGCCCGGTATCGAAGTGACCCGGGTCGAGATGTTTGCCGACCGCTGGCTCTCCGCCGACGGTCGCGAGTGCAAGCTGGGGCTGGACAAGCTGCTCTCGTTCGACAGCGTGGCCCGTCCGGTGGACTACGTGGTGCCCTGCATCCACGGCTATCCCGGTGAGACCGGCGATCTGCAATCCTTCCTCGAGCTGGCCGGCCTGCCTTATCTGGGTTGTGACGCCGAGGCGAGCAAGGTGTGCTTCAACAAGATCACCACCAAGCTGTGGCTCACCGCCATCGGCATCCCCAATACCCCCTACCTGTTCCTGACCGAGCAAGGCGAGGCGAGCCTGATCGAGGCGAAAGCGGCGCTGGCCAAGTGGGGCAAGGTCTTCATCAAGGCGGCCTCCCAGGGCTCTTCCGTGGGTTGCTACTCCGCCAGCAACGAGGCAGACCTGGTGAAGGGCATTGCCGATGCCTTCGGTTACTCCGAGCAGGTATTGATCGAAAAAGCGGTCAAGCCCCGCGAGCTGGAAGTGGCGGTCTACCAGTATGGTGACGAGCTGGTGGCCACCTATCCGGGGGAGATCTGCGTACCCCAGGACAAGTTCTACACCTATGAAGAGAAGTACAGCAGCGCCAGTCACACCGAGACCGCGCTCAAGGCCGAGGGGCTGACTCAGGCCCAGGCCGATGCCATCCACGAGTACGCCTTGAAGGCGTTCCGTCAGCTCAAGCTGACTCATCTGTCGCGCATCGACTTCTTCCTGACCGAAGAGGGGGAGATTTTGCTCAACGAGATCAACACCTTCCCGGGCATGACCTCCATCTCCATGTTCCCGAAACTGCTGGAGCACCACGGCCACAGCTTCGCGCACTATCTGGAGCAGATCCTGCGAAAGTCGGTCTGATGTCGCCAGACCCGGTTGCAACGGATGGTGAGTAGGGGCCTCAGGGCCCCTTTTTTCATGGGGGGAAGCGGGCAGAGCGCGGGGAGGGAAGGGGGCAGGGCGCCGCCCGGCAAGCCTTGCCGCCAGGAGGGCGCGCCGTTACAATCAGCCCCCTTTTGTCCCGCCACAGGCACCGTCAGAGCCGCGTTCCATGAAGCCCATCCCCGATCACGCCGTCAACCGCCTGCGCATCTGGCGCAAGAGCGTCTCGACCCGACCCTTTCTTGCCCGTGGCGGCAGCGTGCCACGCTGTGATGCCTGCCAGCTGCGCCACGACTGGTGTGCCTGCGACTGGCGCCCGGCGCTCAAGGCCGAGGCCGGTTTCTGCCTCATGATGTATGACAGCGAGCCCATGAAGCCCTCCAACACCGGGCGCCTCATCGCCGACGTGCTGCCGGACTCCACCTGGGCCTTTCTCTGGTCGCGTACCGAACCCCATCCCGAGCTGCTGGCCCTGCTGGCGGATCCCGCCTGGCAGCCCTACGTGGTCTTTCCCGCCTGCGAGAAAGCGCCCGACCGCCTGACCGGCGAGGTGGTACTGGCCCCCGGCAAGAAGCCGCTGTTCATCCTGCTGGACGGCACCTGGCCCGAGGCGCGCAAGATGTTCAACAAGAGTCCCTATCTGGACGGCTTCCCGGTGCTCGCCATCAAGCCGGATGCGCTCTCTACCTACGGCATGCGCGTCGCCCACAGCGACGAGCACCTGTGCACCGCCGAGGTGGCCGCCTGCGTGCTGGAAGTGGCCGGGGAGCTGCGGGCGGGACAGGCGCTGCAGCTCTGGTTCAATCTCTTCAGCAGCCGCTACATGGCTGGCCGGGTTAGCCGTGCACCCGGTGCTGATGAAGGGCCCCTGCTGGAGGGGCTGGAGGCCATCAAGGGCCAGAGCCGCGCTCTGGATTAATCCTCATCAGCAGCCGCTACATGGCTGGCCGGGTAAGCCGTGCGCCCGGTGAGGATGAAGCGCCCCTGCTGGAGGGGCTGGAGGCCATCAAGGGCCAGAGCCGCGCTCTGGATTAATCCTCATCAGTAGCCGCTACATGGCTGGCCGGGTAAGCCGTGCGCCCGGTGCGGATGAAGCGCCCCTGCTACAGAGGCTGGCGGTTATCAAGGCGCAGGCCCTCTCGCGGGCTGATTGATGAAAATAAGGAATTAGTTGGCTGCCATTGTTTCGTTGGCTTCATGAGCCCGCCCTCGCTAGGATAGCGACCTGTTGACTCCTTCAGGCTCCAGGCCATGCCGGGCGCCGCCAATCACACGAGGTCTATGGATGGAACTGGAACTGCTCACCCTGGTCGCCCTGTTCGGGGTGGCCCTCATCGCCGGCTTTATCGATGCCATCGCCGGGGGCGGGGGACTCTTGACGGTGCCGGCCCTGCTGGCCACCGGCATGCCGCCGGCCCTGGTGCTTGGCACCAACAAGTTGCAGAGCAGTTTCGGTTCCTTCTCCGCCACCTGGTTTTATGCCCGCAAGGGGCTCCTTGAGTGGGCCATCATCTGGCCGGCGGTCATCTGCACCTTCATCGGGGCGGCCATCGGCACTCTGGCGGTGCAGACCATCGATGCCGCCATCCTGGAGCGGCTGCTCCCCTTCCTGCTGATGGCGTTTGCCTGCTACTTCTACTTCTCCCCCAGGGTGAGCGATGCGGAGAGCCAGCGTCGCCTCACTCCCATGGCGTTCGCCCTGCTGGTGGGCGGGGGCGTGGGCTTTTATGACGGCTTCTTCGGGCCGGGCACGGGGTCGTTTTTTGCCATCGGTTTCGTGGCCCTGGCGGGCTTTGGCATGGCGCGGGCCACCGCCCACACCAAGCTGCTCAACTTCAATTCCAACATCGCTTCCCTGCTCTTCTTCACCCTGGGGGGCAAGGTGGTGTGGAGCGTGGGGCTGTGCATGGCGCTGGGGCAGTTCATCGGGGCGCGCATGGGCTCCAAGCTGGTGCTCAAGAAAGGGGTGAAGCTCATCAAGCCGCTGCTGGTGACCGTCTCCCTGGTGATGTCCGCCAAGCTGGTGTGGAGCCAGTACCCCGAGCTCTTTGCCTGGTTGGGCTGAGCCGATATCCCCCATGACGAGGGCCCGATCGCAGATCGGGCCCTCTTGCGTTTCAGCCCAGTGCCGTCAGTTGCCGGAAATGGGCTTGCAGCGCCTGCACCAGGCGGGCAATGCGATCGCGCTTGAGGCTGTTTGGCCGATAGACCAGGTGGAGCGGGCGGCCCAGTCCCGGCAGGGGGCGTGCCTGTGTCCCCTGCTCACCCACCAGCGCCAGCAGGCCGGCGGGCAGGAGCACGGGGCCAATGCCTGCCTTGGCCAGCTCGATCAGCGCCAGGTAGGAATCGAGCTCCATGGCGGGGATAAGCCCGAGGGCGGCCAGGGGCTCGCGCAGATAGCGGTTGGAGGGGTTCTCCAGATCCATGGTCAGGATCTTGCGCACCTTGCCCTGCATCCCCTGACTAACGTCGCCTTCAGCCAGTTGCTTGCTGGTCACAGTTTCTTGCAAGGCGCCCTGGTGATCCGGCTGCGCCGCCTCATCCAGAGCCTCCCCCACCAGATAGAAGGGCTCCTCCAGCAGCCGTTCGGCACACAGCCCATGGCCAGGCGGCAGGCGGCCGGCGCAGATCCCGAGCAGGGCATCCCCGCCGCGCACCCGGGCCAGAATGACCGGGGTGTGGTGGGTAGAGAGGGCAATGTGGGGATCCCGTTCAAGATAGGCGTGCATGAAGCGGGCGAGGTAGCCCGCCAGCAGGGTTTCGGAGCAGGCGATGGACAGAGGGGTCTGATCCGTGAGGGTCTGGCTGTCCGCCAGCACCCCCTTCATTTCGGCGAGGCTCGGGGCTACCCGGGCGAGCAGTTCACGGGCCTGGGGAGTGAGGCGGATATGACGGCCATCCGGCTCGATGAGCTTCTTGCCAAGGCGCTGCTCCAGCTGGGCGATGCGCTTGCTGACCGCCGACTGACTGATATAGAGGCGGCTTGCAACCTTGGCCATGGTGCCCTCGCTTGCCAGCAGGCAGAGTGTCTCCAGCCCTTCCAGTAACATGCGTCCTCCCTCCTCGTGTGTTGGACGCGGTTACCTTAGGGGCTGGTGGCATCAGGGGCAAGTACCGTTTGCGGCCCTTGATAGCGGCCAGCGCCACGCCTTGACGGGGGGCGCGAAGATCACCAGGTTGCCAATGAGACTCACCACCACGCCGACGATGGAGACCGTCTGCCAGACAAAGCCTTCATAGAAGGTGGAGAGGGTGAGGGCCACCAGGGGGAAGAGCACGGTGGCGTAGGCCGCCTTGCTGGCACCGATGCGCCCCACCAGGGTGAGGTAGGCGGTGAAGGCGATGACGGAGCCGAAGATGGCCAGATAGACCATGGCGGCGAGGTAGCGCGGGTCGGTGGGCAGGGTGAGTGACTGACCGAGTACCGTGACCCAGCCCAGCAGCAGCGCCACGCCGTAGACCATGCCCCAGGGTACCATCTGCAATACGTGATAGCCCTGGCGCTGTCCCCGGGCGGAGACCAGGTTGCCCAGGGAGAAGCAGAGAGTGCCGGCGCAGGCAAAGAGCAAGCCCTTCCAGCCGTTTGCACCCAGTTGCGCATCCGCCAGCACCGGCCAGAAGAGCAGCAGGGTGCCAAGCAGCCCCAGCAACGATCCTTGCAGCCAGCGCAGGCCCGGTCGTTTACCCTCGAACAGCCAGAGATTGAGGCCGTTGAAGATACTGGCGCTGGCGAAAATCACCGCCGACAGACCGCTCGGGATATAGAGGGTGGCGTGGTAGAAACAGAGGAAGTTGGTGGAAAAGAGCAACGCGCCGAGCAGGGCTGCATAACGCTGGCCCGCCCAGGGCAGGCGCGGAAACTTGCCGCTCACCGTGAGCAGGGTGAACAGGGCCAGGGCCGCCAGGGCGAAACGATAGAGCACCGAGACCTCGATGGGGATGGGGCCGAGCTGCCAGGCGATGGCAATCCAGGTGCTGCCCCAGATGAGGACGGTGGAAACATAGAGCATCAGATTCATGGTGTGATCCCATCAAGAGAAGATGATGTGATCAGCATGAACCGGGAGGCGGGGTGCCGGCTTGCACCATCTTGCGGTTTTTTCAACGGAGGCGCAGCCTTTGACCATGAGGCGCGATAAGATGGCGACAGGAAAGGGGCGGGAGAGGTACGCAAGCGTGCAGCATGCCATGCAGCAGACAAGACAAACGGGGGTCTTTGATGCCCTGGTGAGCACCGGTGCCAGACTGGAGGACTCCTGCTGGCTGGAGCCCGGGCTCGGGGTGGCGAGCTGGTGCAACCGCTACGATCAGACCCGCTACCACAAGCCGGGCAACCACACCATCAGCGTCTACCTGCAGGGGGGCGAGCAGACCGAGCGGCTGGACGGCCCCGGTGGCCATGGTGGTGCCGGCAAGGTGTGCATCATGCCGGATCACCACAGGTCCGAGTGGTTGGTGCGCGAGGAGTTTCGCTTCTTCCACCTCTACTTCACCCCCGCCCACTTCACCCGCATCGCCGAGCAGGCGTGTGACAAGGAGGGGCGTCATCTGCAACTGGAAGACAAGACCTTCATCGACGATCCCCAGGCGGTGGCCCTGGTGCAGGGGCAATTGATGAAGCTGGACTGGCAGCACGGCATCGATCGCATGGCGCTCTCCCACGGTGCCTGGATGCTGATGCTGCACGCCTATCGCCATCACACCCGCGAGGCCCCGGCGCTGCCGGAAGTGCGCGGCGGCCTGGCCCCGGCCGTGGTGCGCCGGGTGCAGGAGTATCTGCAGGCTCACCTGGCCGAGCCGGTCACTCTGGGAGAGCTCGCCCGGGAGGCGGGTCTGAGCGAATACCACTTCGCCCGGATGTTCGGGCAGAGCCTGGGCTGTCCGCCCCACCGCTACCTGCTCGGGCTGCGGCTCAAGCGGGCCAAGCAGTTGCTGGCGGGAAGCGAGCCCCTGGCCAGCATCGCCGCCCAGTGCGGCTTCTCCTCCCAGGCCCATTTTGGCAACCGCTTTCGGGAGGCGTTCGGCCTGAGCCCGGGCCAGTGGCGAGCCCAGTTGTCATTCTCCTGTCACAGATAACCCTGAGACTCTGGGCAAAAGAGGTGTACCCTCTGTCTCTTGTCCATTGAAAGGAATGCCCATTGAATCATCGCAAACGTCAGACCCGTACTCGCCATCTCTGGTTCAACCACTGGAATGCCCCCCTCTATCGCGCCACCCAGCCGACGCCGCCCGAACCGCTCGTTCCTCACAGTTCCCGCTGAAAACGCCGTAACCCGATAGGATTTTTCCGGCAACTTTGCCACTATTGCGCCATCAGGATGGACTGGATATGGCCGCATGTTTCTGGAACGCATTGAAGTCAAAGGTTTTCGCGGAATAAATCGCCTCTCCCTCGGGCTGGACAACACCACTGTGCTCATCGGCGAAAACGCCTGGGGCAAATCCAGCCTGCTGCGGGCCCTCTGGTGCCTGCTGGGGGATGCCGAGCCCTATCAATTTGGTCAGGATGATTTTCATCGGCCGGAAGATCCCGAGCTCGAACCCTCGCGCACGCTGCAACTGGTGCTCACCTTCAGCGAGTATCGTCCCCAGATGTGCCAGCACTCCCGCCGTCTGGCCCGCCTCGGGGCGGCCTGGATCCCGCACAAGGACAAGTTCCACCGGGTGCATTATCGTGCCAGTGCCGAGTTGCAGGACGATGGCAGCGTGCTCACCACCCACGACTTTCTCGACGGCATCGGCAAGAGCCTGGCCATCGACAACAACGAGGCGCTGGTGCGTCTGCTCATCACCATGAATCCGGTGTTCAGGCTGCGGGATGCCCGTACCGCCAGGGATGGTATCGAGCGGCTGCCCTGGGGGGATCTGTGCGAGCAGCGGCTGGACGAGCTGGCCGGCAAGCTCACCGATGAGCCCCAGCGCATCGGCGAGCCAGAACTCAAGGAGGCGCTGCAGGCGGTGCAGCAGTTGATGGAGCACTACTTCAGCGCCCTGGCGCCCATCAAGCACAAGCCTCGCAGCCAGCGGGATATCGTCAATCGCCCCATGACCCTGCGCAATCCCGGCAACCTGCAGGTGCTGCTGCGCAATGCGGACAACCGGGCGCTGCAACTGGCCATGGCGGGCATGGCGGCCATGCTGCTCCACGCCCGGGGCAACCGGGAGCTGGAGGAGGGGGCCAGACCCATACTGATGCTGGAAGACCCCGAGAGTCGCTTGCATCCCACCATGCTGGCCCTGGCCTGGGGTCTGCTGGAGCAGTTGCCCGGCCAGAAGCTGCTCACCACCAACTCGGGGGACCTGCTCTCCTCCTTGCCCCTCAATCAGGTGCGCCGTCTGGTGCGCCGCCAGCAGGACATCCTCTGCCATCAGTTGGGAGGGGAGCGCTACAGCAGCGACGATCTGCGCAAGATTGCCTTCCATGTGCGCATCAACAGGCCCATGTCGATGTTTGCCCGCTGCTGGCTGCTGGTGGAAGGGGAGACCGAGATCTGGCTGCTCTCGGAGCTGGCCCAGATCTGCGGCTACAGCCTGCGGGCGGAGGGGGTGCGCATCATCGAGTTCGCCCAGTGCGGCCAGGCCCCCCTCATCAAGGTGGCCCGGGACTTTGGCATAGAGTGGCACCTGCTCACCGACGGTGACGAGGCGGGCGCCAAGTATGCAAGCTCCGCCCGCTCCCTGCTCAAGGGGGAGCGCGAGCGGGATCGGCTGACCCAGTTGCCGGCGGCAGACATAGAGCACTACCTCTACCAGAACGGGTTCGAGGGGGTGTTCCGGCGTGAGGCGGGGGTCGGGGGGCGCTCCACCCTCAACGCCGGGCGCATCATCGCCAAGGCGATCCACCATCGCAGCAAGCCAGGCATGGCCCTGGCGGTGGTGGAGGAGGCGGAGCGCCTCGGCAGCGAGCACATTCCCCCTGTGCTCAAGCAGATGTTTGCCCGGGTGGTTGCCCTTGCCCGGGGACAAAGCTGACCGGCGACGTTGGGAAGACGGAGGGAGTTTGGATATACTCCCTGCCTCTTGTCCTTCCTTACCCTGTGATGGGTGCACCCGCACCCGGACTGCTGCCGGAGACCCTATGTTCGTCCAACTTCCTTTTTGGCTCTTTCCCCTGACCGGTCTGATGGCCCTGGGGGCCCTGATCGCTGTGGGGCTCGTCCTGTGGCGCGGGGATCTCTGCCCGGGCCAGCGCTCGCGGATCACTACCCAGCTCTTCTCGGTCTGGGTGATCACCGGGCTCTCTCTGATGCTGGCGGTGGAGGCCAAGGTTGCGGGCTGGCTCATCTGGAGTGGGGGGGCCGCCCTGGTGCTCGGTATCGTGCTCTCCCTGGTCCAGTCTCGCCTGGAGGGCAAGCGCGCCATCCCCGCCACCCTGCTGTGGTTGCCCGCCATGCCGCTCGCCCTCTACGGGCTGGGTCTGATGCAGATCCAGGGCTGGCTCGGCGGCCTGCTGCAGATGGTACTGCTGGGGTCGGCCTTTGCCCACCTGATGCTGCTGCGTGCCCGCCACCGCCTGCAAGCCTTCAATCTGCTGCTGCCCCTGGCGGGGCTCGTCTCCGCCATCCTGAGTCTTATCTGGCTGGCGGTGCTGGTGGGTTGGCAGGGGAGCAGCGCCGGGCTCGACCCGCTGATCCCCGGGGTAGTGACCCAGGCTGGCCTGCTGGTCGCAGCCCTGTTGCTCTGGTTCAGCCCCATCTACCGTCAGCAGGAGACGGCCCCCGTGGTGGTCTCCGTGACCCTGTGCGGCCTCATCATCGCCCAGATTGCGGCGACCAGCGTGTTGCACCAGCTGGCCTGATCCCGGCGCATTCTCCCGCCCGCACCTTGTCGTGCGGGCTTTTTTTATGGGAAAGAGGGTAAAGGCGGGGAGGGGCCTGAGGGGGAAGAGATCGCTAGCTGCCTGAAAAAACTGCGATTTGTTGCAAAAGAGCGCGGTATGTGACGGTTTAATCCCCGAATAAACTTTTTTTAGGATATTTACTTGCAATCTCAGCGTTGGCGCCTATTATGGGCGACCTCGGACGCGGGGTGGAGCAGCTCGGTAGCTCGTCGGGCTCATAACCCGAAGGTCGTCGGTTCAAATCCGGCCCCCGCAACCAACT
>NZ_JAPCJD010000036.1:25940-41983 GCF_027707845.1 Aeromonas sp. QDB14
GCGGGGTGGAGCAGCTCGGTAGCTCGTCGGGCTCATAACCCGAAGGTCGTCGGTTCAAATCCGGCCCCCGCAACCAACTTCTGACGGATTTTCTTCTGCATTACCTCTCTGATTACCTCCAGCATCTGTTGCTTGCACACAATAATGTGTGTTTTTCCGATCCCTCTCGCCATTTGTTCGGTATCATCCTGCTTTCTGTTCATGGATGAGGCCGCACCCTGTGATGACCCCTTTTAGCTATTCTTCTCCCCAAATCACGATGCAGAACACCTCCCTCGCCGAAGTAATGGCAGGGTCGGCTGCCGTCAAACTCCTGCTCATTGCCGACTCAGCGCGCGATACCCTGCTGGCGACGCCTCCCTTTGCCGCCGTGGCAACCCAGATAGCCCTGGGTCAGAAGGCCCCCTATTCCCTTGACGACAGTCAGGGGCTGCAACGGGTGATCTTCATGGATGCCCGCCCGGTCCTGGATCATCGGCTCTACAAGCAGGTGCGCAGCTGGGTGGGCTCGCTGGCGGGCCTCAAGGCGACGCACCTGGCGCTCCATCTGGAGGGCTTTGACGATGAGCATCGCGCGCAACTGGCAAGGGTGGTGCTCGCCTGCCTGCTCGCCGCCGATGTGACCCTGCCGACCCAGAAACGGAGTAAGGCGACAAGACCGGGTTATCAGCAGTTGCAACTTTCCCCCCCTTGCGAGCTGGACGTGGCCCGCCTGAGCGCAGAAGCCGAAGGCAACGGTCTGGCTCGCCACCTGGCAGTGCTGCCCGCCTCCGAGCTTGACGCCCAAGGCTACCGGGCCTTTGTGCAGCAACTGGCGCAGCAGGAGGGGTGGCAGTGGCAGGAGTTTGACGAGGCGGCCCTCGCCACCCTGGGCGCCGGCGCCTTCCTGGCGGTGGCCAGGGGCTCGGCAAACGGTCAGGCCGCCATCGTCAGGCTCAGCTACTGCCCGGCCAACCCGGTGCGCCGCCTCGCGCTGGTGGGCAAGGGGATCTGTCACGACTCCGGTGGCTACAACCTGAAAGTCGGTGGCAGCATGTATGGCATGCACCTGGACATGGGGGGCAGCGCGGTGGCCCTTGGCACGCTGCTGGCCATCAGCCGGGCGAAACTCCCCGTTGAGGTGCACTGCTGGCTCGCCATCGCCGAGAACCACATCGGCCCGCAGGCCTTCCGGCCCGGTGAGGTGGTGACCGCCCTCAACGGCACCACCATCGAAGTGGTGGACACCGATGCCGAGGGTCGCATGGTGCTGGCGGATGCCCTGACCTTGGCGGCCGGGGACAAACCCGACTTGCTGATCGACTATGCCACCCTGACCGGCGCCTGCAAACGGGCGCTCGGCAGCCGTTACAGCGGCGCCTTCACCAACCGCCCCGAGTGGCTCACCACTCTGATAGCGCTGGGACAGCAGAGCGGGGAGCGAGTCTGGCCCTTCCCCCTGGACGAGGATTACGATGACAACCTCGATAGCGAGTGGGCCGATCTGTTACAGTGCGCGCCGGGCGCCTCCCCGGATCACATCGATGCCGCCCGTTTTCTCACGCGCTTCGTGCCCGCCGAGCTTCCCTGGTTGCACCTCGACCTGAGTGGTTTTCGCAACAAGGGGGGCAATGGCGTGGTGGGCAGCGAGGTAACCGGCTTTGGTGTCAGGTTGACCCTGACCCTGCTCGACAGCCCTCTGGGGATGGGTGCGCCCGACGCATGACAACGTGGCCAAGCACAATCAATAAGGACAAGCGTGAAACAAGCAAGCTATGACTGGGTGCTGTTCGATCTGGACGAAACCCTGCTCGATTTTCCGGTCGCCAGGGCGCTGGAGCGGACCCTGCAGATCTACGGCGTGGCGCCGACTCCCCCCAAGATGGCGGAGTACCATGCGCTCAATCAGCGGCTCTGGCAGCAGTACAACTCAGGGGAGATTGACGCCACCCACCTGCAGCAGACCCGTTTTTCGCTCTTTGCCGAGCAGGTCAACGTGGCGCCCATGGCGATGAACGAGACCTTCCTGCAGCAGATCATCGCCCTGAGCGTGCCGCTGGAGGGGGTGGAGGAGACCCTGCAGGCCCTGAAGAGCAAGGTCAGAATGGGGATCATCACCAACGGCTTCAGCCTGCCCCAGCGCGGGCGCCTCGACAAACTGGGTTGGAACAGCTGGTTTGAGCCTCTCGTTATCTCTGACGAGGTGCAGGTGACCAAGCCGGCGGCGGCCATCTTCCAGCATGCCCTGGCGCAGATGGGTCAGCCGAGCCCGGCGCGGGTGTTGATGGTGGGGGACAATCCCAAGACCGACATCGCCGGTGCCGCCGCCCAGGGGCTTGCCACCTGCTGGTACAACCCGGGACGGGAGACAGTCCCGTGCGAGGCGACCCACGAGATCCACCACTTCGCCCATCTCTGCGCGATCGTGCTGGGAGAGTAGGTCCCCATGTCCGCAAGGATGTAAAAAAACAAGGCAGCCCATGGGCTGCCTTGTTTGCATCCGGCGTCTGCTAGCGGCCGAGGCGGGCGAGCAGCCAGGCCTCCAGCAAGGCCACTCCGGGGGCCAGCACGGCTTCGTCGAAGTCGAACTCCGGATGATGGTGGGGGGCCGCGAGGTTGGCTCCCAGGATGAAATAGGCGGCTTCGCCGCCGTGCTGCTGTACCCGCTCGATGAGGAAACCGGCATCCTCGCTGGCCCCGAAGCGGCGGGTGTGGATGGTATCAAGGGAATTCCCCTCTGCGAGAGGCACGATTTCCTCGATGAGGGCTGGGCTGTTCTCGATGCCGATCGCTTCCCCCTGTTTGCGGATGTGGTAGGTCGCGCCCTGCATCAGGGCCGCCCCCTCCACAATCTGCTGCACCTGATTGAACATGTAGTCGTTGAGGGCCGGCGTCGCGCCACGGGTCTCCCCCATCAGGTGGGCATGGCCCGGGATGACGTTGCGCCCACTGCCGCCGTTGAGCTGCCCCACGTTGATGCGGGTCATGCCGTCCCGATGGCGGGGAATGCCGAGCATGGCGGTGGTGGCCATGCAGGCCGCCGCCAGGGCATTGTGGCCCGCGTTGGGCTCGAGCCCCGCATGGGCAGCTTGCCCCATGAACTCCACGTCGAATTTGGTTGAACAGAGAAACTCGGTGGGGTTGACCACCAGCTCACCGCTGTTCGCGTGAATGCCGATGTGCAGTGCCAGCAGAGCGTCCACGTCGTCGAGCTGCCCCCCTGCCGCGAGCGCCTTGCCGCCTCGGCAGCCCTCTTCAGCCGGCTGGAAGAAGAGCTTGATGCGGCCAGTGAGGCGATCAGCGAGGGCCGCGATCCGCTCGGCCAGCACCAGCCCGATGGCGGTGTGACCGTCGTGGGCACAGGCGTGCATCCAGCCCGGGTTGGCGGAGTGCCAGCCTCCCTGGCCGGGCAGGTGTGACGCCTCCTGGCTCTCTTCGACCTCCACCGCATCGATATCGAAGCGAAACGCCAGGGTGGGGCCGGGGCGCCCGCTCTCCCAGAGTCCCATCACGCCGGTGAGTGCGTCGATCCGCGTCATCCACTCCGGATGCGCCCCCTGGTGCAGGGCACGGGCCTTCTGGGCCTGGACGTCTATTTCCCGTCCCATGATGAGGGTGCTGGCGAGCAGTTGATCCCCCAGCATGATGGAGAAACCGAGTTCACTGAGGTGTTGGGCGATGAGGGTGGTGGTGCGAAATTCACACCAGGCGGCTTCGGGGTGACGATGAAGGTCGCGGCGCCAGTGGCGCAAGGCATCCTGAGTCATGGTGGTTCCTGCGTGGCAAATCCAGCGGCCATTGTGACGGGCAGGGGGGCAAGAGTAAATCCCGCAGGGGGAGATGCGGCAAGGGGAGCCCGGGCTCCCCTTGAAAGATGGCATGGATGTCGACGAGGTCGTTTTGTGCGCGCAGATCGCGCTCAATGGTGGCTTGGCATCATCCTTTGCCAGAGCGCGTCAAAAACCCATGTTGCAGTCTGTTTTTTGAACCACCCCTCTGGTGGTAGAGGTGGCTGATGGCTGATTGACCGACTTAGAGCTGTGCCAGCGACGGCATGGAGACGGCAACCAGAGTGAAAAACACGGTGAAAACGGCGGTAACTACGAACTCTTTCATGATTTTATCTCCCTTGGTTGGCTCATGATGGAACCAAGATACCACAACAGAACGATAAAACAACGAAAAATGTAATTATGAGGCGAAAATGGTTTGGCGGTGAAATATGGCTGTATTTTTCCAAGTTTAAGGGCGTTTTTTGTCCTGGAAAGGGTTTCATGGTGATACCAGTGAAAGGGGATGCATATAAAGTCTTTAAATACATTTAGTTATGTTGATTTTATGACGCTCTCTTTGGAGGTTCCGATTGGCTTCTTTGTGGTGATCTCCATTTTTAGTCAGCAAAATGGCCTGCGGGATGCGCAGATTGATGTCGCCATAGGGAGGTTGGTGGCTGCTAGCCAGGTTTTGTCATCCCATGTCATGTTTTCTCACGACTTGTGCCCTAACCTCAGTCTGCAAGGCTGTTGCCAGCCAGGGTTATCCGATGAAGCCTCAATTTTCTGCTCATCCCAAACAGGCTGGGTGCAAAAAGAGTACGGAAAAACGACAAAAGGGCCGTCAAAGGAGCATGGAAGGGAAGGGGTAAGGCGGGAAAATGGGGGTTTGACCTTCATGGGGCCTTGGGTGGCCGGAAGCCCCGTTTTTCGCTGTTTTCTTGGGGGGCGAGCCACCGGGCCCGCGCGCAGGGGAAGCGGGAGAGATCGTCGGCCCACCCGGGTGGCTATATGGCGCCAGTGTGATGGGATGAAGGGCAGGTGAGGCCTGGCGCAGGGCCGTGGCTCTGCGGCACCAAGGCCTTTATCCAGACCCGTCGCGAACAAGGTGAGCAAGCAGAAAAGCGGGGGAAAGAAGTAAAGGAGAAGGTCGTGGGGTCAGAGGCTCAGGGCCGCCGGGCAAGGGGTAAGACATGGCGACAGTGGCCAGTGGATAGCCGGGCCCCCGCAGAGGGAGGAGGGGGTGAGGAGCCCGCATAAAAAAACCCTCCAGAGGAGGGTTTTTTGTCAGACCACAGCCTTTAGAACAGGGTGGTGGAGAGATCGTACAGCTCCTGGTTGAACGGGCGTTTCAGGTTCTCGATGCAGTCGATGATGTCGTGGTGCACCATCTCGTTGCCCTGAATGCCGACGCAGCGGCCACCCTGGCCCGCCAGCAGTTGCTCGACGGCGAAGGCACCCATGCGGCTGGACATGATACGGTCACGGGCAGTGGGAGAACCGCCACGCTGGATGTGACCCAGGATGGTGGCGCGGGTTTCGCGGCCGGTCATGGCCTCGATGTCTTTTGCCAGGGCGTTGACGTCGGTGACGTGCTCGCAGATGGTGATGATGGCGTGCTTCTTGCCCTTGGCTTCCCCTTCCTTGATCTGTTGCAGCAGCTTCTCCTTGTCGAAGGCCACTTCCGGCACGATCACGTACTCGGCACCACCGGCAACAGCGGCAGACATGGCCAGATCGCCGCAGTGGCGGCCCATGATCTCGACCACGGAGATGCGGTGGTGGGAGCTGCAGGTGTCGCGCAGGCGGTCAATGGCGTCCACGACCACGTTCAGGGCGGTGTCAAAGCCGATGGTGAAGTCGGTACCGGCGATGTCGTTGTCGATGGTGCCCGGCAGGCCGATGCAGGGGAAGCCCTCTTCGGTCAGCTTCTTGGCACCCATGTAGGAGCCGTCACCGCCGATGACCACCAGGGCATCGATGCCGTGTTTCTTCAGGTTTTCGACCGCTTCGGCACGGACTTTCGGATCCTTGAAGGCGGGGAAACGGGCGGAGCCGAGGAATGTACCGCCACGGTTCACGACGTCGGAAACGCTGTGACGCTCGAGCTTGACGATACGGTCCTGGTGCAGACCGAGGTAGCCATCATAGATGCCGTAAACTTCCAGGCCATGATGCAGACCGGCGCGCACCACGGCGCGGATGGCTGCGTTCATACCCGGTGCGTCACCACCACTGGTCAAAACACCAATACGTTTGATTTGTTTGGTCATGAGTGCCTCTGGATCTGAGTTGTCGAAAATCAAGATTCTGAAAAATACGGCTGGCCGCTTTTACTATATCGGCTTTCCTATGGCGAGAGGGTCCATAGGAAAGCGATATGCAAAGAGGGGCGGGGCCCCTCTTTGCTTGGCGCTTACTTGGCGGCGCCAGCGATGATCTGGGAGAAGTCGTCCACTTTCAGGGACGCGCCACCCACCAGGCCACCGTCGATGTCCGGCTGGCCGAACAGGTCGGCAGCGGTGGCGCCAGTCACGGAGCCGCCGTACAGGATCTGTACCTTGGCAGCCACGGCTGCATCAAAACCGGCCAGGTATTGACGGATGTGAGCATGCACGGATTGTGCGATCTCCGGGGTGGCGGTCTTGCCGGTGCCGATGGCCCATACCGGCTCGTAAGCGATGACGGCGTTCTCGAAGGAGGCGATGCCGCAGCGATCGATCACGGCCTTGAGCTGGGTCTCGACCACCTGGTTGGTGGTACCGGCTTCGAACTGGGCCAGGGTTTCACCGATGCACAGCACGGGGATCAGGCCGCCCTTCTGGATGGCTTCGTACTTGGCAGCCACCACGTCGTCGGTCTCTGCGTGCAGGGTACGACGCTCGCTGTGACCGACCAGGGAGTAGGTGCAGCCGAAGGCTTTGAGCATGGAGGGGGCGTTTTCGCCGGTGAAGGCGCCGGACTCGTGAACGTCGGCGTTCTGGGCACCGTAGGCGATCTTGCTGCCAGCGGTCAGCTGTTCAACCAGACCCAAAAAGATAACCGGCGGGCAGACGGCCACTTGCACGGAAGGATGAGCGGCAGCGGCCGGGGTCAGTCCTTTGATCAGGGCTTCTACAGAAGCCTTGGTGCCGTTCAGTTTCCAGTTACCCATTACCAGGTGCTGTCTCATCTTCTATATCTCCTAGGCATTTGATTGCGCAACATTATATGAATTGAACCGAGCCCAAGATAGCTGACCCGGCGGCAAATGACGTAATTTTTTTTCGCTTTCCTGATCCAAATCAGGAATGCAAGGCGCGATTGCTCACTCGGTGACCTGCCCACGCAAACGGGCCCACCATACCCCAATCCACTCGTGAATGGCAGCCTCGGAATACATCAGATAACGCCCCTTGGGGAGGTAGCTGTAGAGGGGTTGCAGCTCCTGACTCTGCTTGGCGGTGTAATCGGTGGGAGCCGGCACCGCATCGAGTCCCTGACTGCGATAGAGAGCCATGGCCCGGGGCAGGTGGGTGGCCGAACTCACCAGCGCCACCCGCTTGCCGTTGAGGTGGGCGGCGATGCTGACCGCCTCGTCATGGGTGTCTTTGTTGTTTTCAAACAACGTCATGCGCGCACGCGGGATGCCAAGGCTGGCCGCCATGCGGGCGTTGACCTCGGCGTTCGACAGGGGATCCCCGGCCACTGCGCCGGAGAAAACCAGCTCGGCCTCTGGATAGGCCAGAGCCAGGCGAACCCCTTCCAGGGTGCGCGCCAGGGAGATGTTGTTTTGCCAGGCGCGCTCTGGGATGGCCGGATCGCTCACATGACCGTTGCCCAGCACGACGATGGCCTGGATGTCAGGATGCTGGCTCACCTCGAAGGGGGGATAGGTCTGCTCCAGGCTGCGGGCCAGCTCGTAGCTCACCGGCCGCGTCCCCATCAGGGCGATGATCACCAAGGAGAGGGTCGCCAGCAGCCTGCCGCTTTTTTGAAAGCGGGTGAACCAGAGCAGCACGAGCGCCAGCACCAACAAGGAGAGAGAGAAGGGGAGCGGCATCAACAGATGGCCCAGCCATTTCTTGATGACAAAGAAGTTGAGCTCGAACACGACAGACACGTCCTTGAGTTTTCAGCAAATTCGGGATGTGACAGAATACCCCTCTTTTTTCCTGTGGCCCAATCCTGTGTGGTTCCTCCTGCGGCCCTCATGGCGGGGCGGCCGAAGATGAGTGTGTCTTGAAGCAAGATCAGAGTTTTGACGGGCGCGCGGACAAGTTCGCTCGCAACATTTACGACTCCACCAAGGGGCGCATTCGCACCACCATTGTCTGGAGTGACATCGAAGCCTGCCTGGCGCGCCTGGGCAACCGGCCGCTGCGCATCCTGGATGCCGGCGGCGGCTTTGGCTACTTCGCCCAGAAACTGGCGGCCATGGGCCATCAGGTGGAGCTGTGCGATTTGTCGGCAGAAATGCTGGATCTGGCCCGGGAGCAGATCGCCCAGAAGGGCTTGGAAGACAGAATTCGTCTCATCCATTGCCCCATTCAGGAGCTCAAGCAACACGTGACCGGCACCTTCGATCTGGTGCTCTGTCACGCGGTACTGGAGTGGCTCGCCGAGCCGCGCCAGACCTTGCTGGGTCTGTTCCCTTTCGTCAAGGCTGGGGGCATACTGTCGCTGCTTTTTTACAATCGTCACGGCCTCCTGTTCCAGAGCCTGGTGGTGGGCAATTTTGACTATGTGCGCCTGGGCCTTCGCAAGAAACGCCAGACAGCCCTGACACCCACCAATCCCCAGTTGCCGGAGCAGGTCTATGACTGGATAGGCCGGGGGGGATTGCGGATCATCGGCAAGACCGGGGTGCGTGTCATCCACGACTACATGCGCCACAAGCAGGATCAGGTCGAGAAGTTCGAGGACCTGCTGGCCATGGAGCAGCAATATTGCCGCCAGGAGCCCTTTGTTTCCCTGGGGCGCTACATCCATGTGATGGCCCAGAAACCGGCCGGTTGAGCCCCACCGGCGTGAATACGATGCGGGATCCAGCCGCCGGGGCGCCACCGACCCCGGCCTATATCACCACGGCAGGCAAAGACCTGCCGACTATAACAACGAGATGATAACGTCATGATGAGTACATCCCGTACCCTGCCAGAGACGGTGGGATGGGTCAGACAGGAGGGGTTGGCGCTGAACCTCCCCACCGACAGGCTGGCCTTTCTGATAGCGATCAAGACGCTCTCCGAGGACGAGTCTGATCTCTCGGAGGCCGCGCTGCACGATGCCTTTGGCTATGTCAGCAGTGCCTTCGGCCAGATGGACGAGACCCTCACCGGTCGCGCCAACAACGCCATCAACGATCTCATTCGTCAGCAATTGCTGTCGCGTTTCACCACCGACATGGTGGCGGGGGAGAGCCTCTACCGCCTGTCGCGCCTTGGCATGAGCATCGTCGATTTCTTCATGGATCAGCGCCAGGTGGACTCCATCAAGCTCTCCATCCTGCTCGAGCACCTGGCGGCCGAGCTCGACACCGCCCGCAAGGCGGCGCTCGAGACCAACACCCGGGAGCAGTGGGACGCCGAGGTGCTGCCGCGTCTCTCCTTCTCCCTGGAAGAGACGCTCGGGCGCATCGATCTCACCCAGCGCGCCATGGACGAGCAGCAAAACCAGGTCAAGAGCGAGATCGCGGCCCTGCTGACCCAGAACTGGGTCGATGCCATCCACAGCTGCGAGAAGCTCCTGCACGAGACCGGCCAGACCCTGCGCGAGTTGCAGGACACCCTGGACGCCGCCGGCCACCGCCTGCAGGCGGGGCTGCTCAACATTCAGGAAGCGGCCCAGGGGCGTGATGATCTGTTCCACGTCGAGGAGCTGACCCACGCCCTGCAGGGGCGTCTGGACGTCATCACCGCCTGGGGCCAGCAGTGCATCGAGCTCTGGTCCCGTTATGACAGGCACGTTCACAAGTTCATCCGCAACGCCATCGACATGGACAAGAACCGCGCCTTCAGCCAGCGGCTGCGGGAATCCATCCGCAACTTCGAGCAGCACAACTGGCTGCTGCGCGTGGCCGAGGAGCCCCGTCTGCTGGAGCTGCGGGATGAAACCATCGCCATCCACGACGAGGAGGTGACCGGCGAGGTGCCCCTCGAGATGGAGTACGTAGAGATGGTGGACATCAACCAGGAGCTGGCGGAGCGCATCGAGCGCTACCTGGCCCGCTACCCGGAGCAGGGAGATCGGCTGGATCTTGCCGACGTGCTGCGGGAATACCTGCTGGACTACCCGGCTCATGCCCACTTCGACGTGGCGCGCCTCCTGATCGATCAGGCCGTGCGTCTCGGCCATGCCAGCGGTGAGCGCGAGCACCACCGCCAACCCGCATGGAAACCCATCAACCAAGCTGGATCCAAGGTTCAGGCCTATGTCATCGATCAATACTGAATTCCCCTTGCCCCTGCGTCTCGCAGAGGCCATCGCCAACCCCTTGTTTCCGCGCATCGACACCGCCCTGCGCTCCGGTCGCCACATCAGTGCCGACGAATTCGAGCAGCACTCGGCCCTGGTGGAGTACCACCAGGAGCTGGAGATCTTCTACGGCCGCTATCAGGTGGAACTCATCAAGGCGCCGGAAGGCTTCTTCTACCTGCGTCCGCGCCCGAGCGCAGACATCGGAACAACAGTGTTATCTGAGCTCGATATGCTGGTGGGCAAGGTGCTCTGCTACCTCTTCCTGAGCCCGGACAGGCTCGCCTCTGAAGGGGTGTTCGCCATGGGCGAGCTGCAAGAAGAGGTGCTGAGTCTGGCGGACGAGAAGCAACTGCTGCGCATGGTCAACAGCCGCTCCGGCGGCACGGATCTGGACAAGAAGAAGCTCCTCGAGAAGATCCGCACCTCCATGCGTCGCCTCAAGCGCCTCGGGATGATCACCCCCCTTGGCAACAGTGACAAATTCCGGGTCAACGAGTCCGTGTTCCGCTTCGCCGCCGATGTGCGCTCCGACGAGGATCCTCGCGCGGTGCAACTGCGGATGATCCAGGAAGGGGAGGCCATTTTCCACGACGACGAGATGCCGAGCAGCGATTCCCTGTTCGAGGATATCGAAGAGGATCTGGACGAAGAGCAGCTGGAGCTGGAGGTGGAAGATGATCTGCAACGTTAATGTGCCGGCACTGATGGTGTCTGCCGGTTTGATGGAGAGTGTGGAGTGAGAGGCAAATTCAAATCCCTGACCATGGTCAACTGGAACGGCTTCTTCGCCCGCACCTTCGATCTCGACCAGCTGGTCACGACCCTGTCCGGCGGCAACGGCGCGGGCAAGTCCACCACCATGGCGGCCTTTATCGCGGCCCTCATTCCCGACCAGTCACTGCTCCACTTCCGTAACACCACGGAGGCGGGCTCCTCCAGCGCGTCCCGCGACAAGGGGCTCTACGGCAAGCTGCAGCGCGGCCACTGCTATTCGCTGCTGGAAGTGATGAACAGCCGCGAGCAGCGGATCTGGGTCGGCGTCCACCTCGAACAGGTGGCCAACCGTGACAACAAGGTCAACATCACCCCGTTCGCCCTGGTGGATGTGCCCGAGCACCTGGCGCCCACGGATCTGCTGCTGGAGAAGCTCGACGACGGCAAGGGCCGGGTACGTGCCTTCGCCGATCTGAAGGGGGCGGCAGCGGAGCTTGGCGCCATCAAGGTCGCCAAGTTCAATACGGTGACCGATTATCACAACTTCATGTTCGAGTTCGGCATCACCCCGAAGAAACTGCGGGATCAGAAGGATCGCGGCAAGTTCTACCGCCTGATCGAAGCTTCCCTCTACGGCGGTATTTCGTCTTCCATCAGCCGCTCCTTGCGTGAATACCTGCTGCCGGAGAACTCCGGAGTACGCAAGGCGTTCCAGGACATGGAGGCGGCCATCTACGAGAACCGCCGCACCCTGGAAGCCATCAAGGAGACCCAAGGTCAGCGGGATCTCTTCAAGAATCTCATCACCGAGACCACCCACTATGTGGCCGCGGAGTATGTGCGGGGCGCTGCGGAGAAGAGCCGTCTCTCCGAGCTGGCCCTCAAGGCACGCTCTGAGCTCGCCGGCAAACGCCGTCTGCTGGCCGAGGAGAAACAGCGCGCCATCTATCTGGCGGACGAGGTGGATCAGCTCACCAACCGCGAGAAGCTCCTGACCGACGAGCTGGAGTCCGCCGCCGAGCACCTGGCCAAGGTGATGGCGGCCGTGGCGCTGCAAAAGAAGATTGCCCTCTATCGTGCCGATCTGGCGGAGCTCAACGACAAGCTCGAGCAGCAGCAGGCGGTGGTGGAAGAGATCCACGGCCAGTTGCTGGAAGTGGAGGAGCGCAAGGAGCTGGCCCAGGCAGAGGTGGACAGCCTCAAGACCCAGCTGGCCGACTACCAGCAGGCGCTCGATATCCAGCAGACCCGCGCCATCCAGTACCGTCAGGCGGTGCAGGCCCTCGATACTACCCGCGAGCAGTGCGAACTGCCGGGGCTCGAGCCTGCGCAGGCGAGCGACACCCTGCATCAGTTCCGCGCAGCCGAGCAGAGCCTCACCAGCCGGGTGCTGGGGGCCGAGCAGCAGTTGGCGCTGGCCAAGGCAGCGGTGGCCGAACACGAAGCGGCGCTGGCGCTGCTGCTCAGCATCGCCCCCGAGACAGTGCGCGAGGCCGCCTGGCCTACCGCGCAGGGGCTGCTCAAGCGGCATATCGAAGACAAGGCCCGCATTGCCCAGGGGCAGGGTCTGCGCGCCGCCCTGGCTCGCCTCGAGAAAGAGAGCGAAAGCCAGAAGACGCTCTTGCGGCTGCGAGACGAGCTGGCCCAGGCGTCTGGTCAGCACATTGCCAGCCAGGACGAGCTGGAGATCTTCCTCGAAGCCCAGCGCACCCGCCAGGAGGAGCTCTCCGAGCAGCAGGCAGAGGCCAATCAGCGCCGCGCCAGCCTCGAGCATCAGGGCACTCAGCTGGGTCGCGATATCGCGGAACTGACCAAGCTGGCCCCGCGCTGGCTCAAATCCTTTGAAAAACTCGAGCAACTGCGCGAGCAGAGTGGCTTGGCCTTGGCCACCGCCGAAGAACTCTCTTCCGGCATGCAGAGCGTGCTCGACAAGGAGCGGGAGTTCGAGCAGGAGAGCAACCGCATTCAGGGCCAGAAACAGGCGCTGGAGCTGCAAATTCGCAACCTGCAGCTGGGTGCCGGCGAGGCGGATCCCCGTCTTGCCCGCATCGCCGAGCAGGTGGGGGGCGTGCTGCTCTCGGACGTCTATGACGACATCTCCATCGATGATGCCCCTTACTACTCCGCACTCTACGGCCCGGCTCGCAGCGCCCTGGTGGTGCTCGACCTCGAAGGCGCCATCGAGCGGCTGAAAAAGCTGGAAGATTGCCCGGAAGATATCTACCTCATCCAGGGCAACCCCGACTCCTTTGATGAGGATCTGGTGGAAGCGGATGAGCTGGGGGACGCCGTGCTGGTGCGCACCAGCAAGCGTCAGGTGCGCTTCTCCCGCTACCCCGAGCTGCCGCTGTTTGGCCGCGCCGCCCGGGAAAAACGGATCGAGCAGCTCGATCTTGAGCGGGAAAACCTCATCGAGGGCTACGCCAAGGCCGCCTTCGAGCAGCAGAAGTACCACCGTCTCTACGGCCACTTCCGCGACTTTATCGGCCAGCATCTGGATATCGCCTTCCGCCCGGACCCCGAAGCCGAGGTGCAGGCCAAGCAGCACGAGCAGCGCAAGCTGCAAGAAACCATCGCCGAGTGCGACAAGCAGCTGAGTGATGCCAAAGCCGCCGCCGCCCAGCTGACCCGCCATATCCAGCTGGTGCAGGGGATGCTGCCCTTTGCCCACCTGTTTGCCGAGGCAGACCTGGCGGCCCGCCTCGAGGCGGCTCACGCCGACGTGGAGGCCCTTAAAACAGCCGAAGCCTTTATCGCCAAACACGGCAAGGCGCTGGAAAAACTGGAAACCATGGTGCAGGTGCTGCGCCAGGATCCCCAGGATCTGGCGGCCCTGCAGGCGGCCTTTGACGAGGTGAGCGACCTGCTGGCCGAGCAGAAGCGCCGTTGCTACGCCCTCGATCAGCTGGTGGCCCGTTTGCCGCACTTTGCCTATCAGGATGCGCAAGATCTGCTGGGCAAGGCCTCCGAGATGAGCGAGCGACTCAAAGAGAAGCTCAAGGCGGCAGAGCTTGCCGCCCGCACCGCCGGTGAGCAGCACAAGCAGATCACCCAGCGCCACACCGAGGCGCTGCAACTGCGCACGGCGCTCGATTCCAGCGCCTCGGCCAAGGGGCAGACCCTGGCGGAGTTCGAGCAGGAGCTGGCGGCCATGGGGCTGACCCTGTCGGATGACATGGAAGAGAAGGCCCGTGCCCACAAGAAAGAGATTGAAGAGCTGCTTATCCGCACCCGGACCCGCCGCACCAGCGCCGAGGCCCAGTTGCAGGTGTGCAAGCGCGAAATCGAATCCCTTGGCGGTCGTCTCAAGCTCGAAGGCAAGGATTACTACAGCGCCCGCAAATCCCTGGTGGGTCACAAGGCGAGCTGGTCGCGGGTGGTGCGTCTGGCACGGGAGACCGACGTCGAGAAGCGTCTGAACAAGCGCGAGCTGGCTTATCTTGACAGCGACGAGCTGCGCTCCATGTCGGACAAGGCCCTCGGCGCCCTGCGGGTGGCGGTGGCCCACGACGAGGCCCTGCGCGATGCGCTGCGTCTGTCGGAAGGCAACCGCAGCACCGAGCAGAAGGTCGCCTTCTACGTGCAGGTCTACCGTTACCTGAAAGATCGCATCCGCAACGACATCATCCGCTCGGACGATCCGGTTGAAGCCATCGAGGAGATGGAGATCGAGCTGGCGCGCCTCGCCGATGAGCTCAAGCAGCGGGAAACCCATCTGTCCCTCTCCTCCCACGAGGTGGCGGCCAAGATCACCAACATCATCCGCCGGGAGCAGAACCGCATCCGGGTATTGAACCAGGGCCTGCAGAACATCGCCTTCGGTCTGGTGCGCGGGGTGCGTCTCAACGTCAATATCCGCGAGGCCCATACTCGCCTCCTGACCGCACTCGCCGATCAGAGCGCCATGCACAACGATCTCTTCGCCGACAAGGAGCTCAGCTTCTCCGAGGCCATGGCCAAGCTCTTCCAGCGTCTCAATCCGCAGGTGGAGCAGGGGGAGCGCAACTATCAGGTGATGGGGGACGTGCTGCTGGATTATCGCAACTACCTGGAGCTGGAGATCGAGGTGCAGCGCGGGGCCGACGGCTGGCTGCGGGCCGAGAGTGGCGCCCTCTCCACCGGCGAGGCGATCGGCACCGGTCAGGCCATCCTCTTGATGGTGCTCATCAGCTGGGAGGAGGAGTCCCGCCGCCTGCGCGGCAAGGACATCGCTCCCTGCCGCCTGTTGTTCCTGGACGAAGCGGCGCGGCTTGATGGCAAATCCATCGCCACCCTGTTCGAGCTGTGCGAGCGCCAGGACATGCAGCTGCTTATCGCGGCGCCCGAGAACATCAGCCCCGAGAAGGGCACCACCTACAAGCTCATCCGCAAGGTGCAGGGCAAGCACGAACATGTGCATGTGGTGGGGCTGCGCGGCTTTGGCTTCGCCGACGACAAGCTCATCGCCTGACAGAGGCTGACGGATAAGGTATGAAAACGGGAGGCTTGGCCTCCCGTTTTACATGAGCAATGCATCTTTTTTTACAGTTAAAGCAACGGTAAACTGTCAAAATAATATTGACACCTATACTGGCCAGAATTACAAAAGGATTTTAAATGGCAATTTCACAGTATAAAAACCAAAAAAAACCACTTGAATATAGTAAAAATGAAATTGACCGTGCGGCTAGAGATATCAGGCATGGCATGGATGATACGGGGCGCTCTGAAGCTATAAGGAGAATTCAAGGATTTCGTGAATATCATCTTTACCCATTAATGTTGATGAAAAATCACTTGGCAAGAATTGCATCTCAGGTTAGTAACAAAGTCTTGGTTGCGAGACGACTTAAACGGCTTTCGACCATCATTGATAAGTTGGAAAGACCGACGCTAGATGGGCACAATACTAATTCAATTAAATTGACGCGTATGCAAGACATTGCGGGCTGTCGAGCTATAGTAAAAAATATAAAACAGTTGAAACAGCTTCAAAAGAAACTAGAGAGTAGTCGCTCGGTTCATAAAATAGTGAGTATCAAAGACTATCTCACACCTAAAGCGGGAATTCAGATAATAAGTGCGACACTCATGGATGAATGGCGAGAGGTGGCCAACTGCTGATTGGTGGTACCCTTC
>NZ_JAPCJD010000037.1:0-38722 GCF_027707845.1 Aeromonas sp. QDB14
CCGGAACCAGTGATTGGTTCCGGATTGTCCTACAGCAGAAGGATCGGTCAATGGATCCTTAACTGATCAGCATTGCCGCATGGCGGGGTCTGTTTCAGGGTTGGAGAACGGGGAGGCTCTGCTCTGCCGCCTTGCCCTGGGAGAGCACGATCTCCACCCGGCGGTTGGCCTGGCGGTGAGCCGTGGTATCGTTTGGATAACGGGGTTGGGTATCCGCCACCCCCTGGGCGATCAGCCGTCGTGAATCCAGCTTGGGGTTGGTCAGCAGGGTGTGGGTGATGGTGGCCGCCCGCAGCACCGACAGCTCCCAGTTGTTGCGATAGAGCTCCACCGGCGCCTGGGAGTTGTCGGTGTGACCGGTGACCACCACCATGCCGGGGATGTCCGCCAGCACGTCCGAGACCTTGTTGACCAGCGGAATGAACTGGGGCTGCAAGAAGGCGGAGTCGGCGGGGAACAAGGTCTTTTCGCCGATGCGGATGACTAGCTGGCTGCCAAGCTGCTCCACCTCGATCTCTTTGGACTCGATTTGGCTCTTGAGCTGCTGATCCAGCTTCTGCTTGGTGACCGTGACCCAATCCTGCTCCTTGGTTTTGTGGGGCCAGGACTCCGTGGCCGTAGGTTTCTCCGAGGAGCCGATGGTCTCGTTGAAAGGGTCGGCCGCCGCTGCGGGCGTCTGGGTATCCAGCACCTGCTCTTTCTGGGAGGTATTGGGGGTGGTCTTGGACTCGGGTTCCAGTATGCCTGTGCCCCCCTGCATCACGGGGGAGCCGGCGGGAAGGGAAACCAGCCCTATCTTGCCAAGAGATTCGATAAAGCCCTGAATGAGCACGCGAGTCTCCGACTGCTTGGCCATGGCGAAGGAGTAGAGCACCACGAACAGGGCGAACAGCAGTGTCATGAAGTCGGCGTAGGAGACCAGCCAGCGTTCGTGGTTCTCCGGCGCCTCAGCCTTTTTCTTTTTCGCCACTGTGGCCTCCGAGGTAAGGCTCAAGGGTCACTTGCAGCCGTTGCTGTGACTCGCCGTCCACGATGCAGAGGATGCCGGTGAGGGTCATCTCCTTGTAGTGGCGGATCTGGTGGGCAAACGACTTGTAGCGGTTGCCGAAGGGCAGGAAGATGAGGTTGGCGGCCGACACCCCGTAGATGGTGGCGATAAAGGCTACCGCGATGGCGCCCCCCAGCTTGTCGGGGGCATCCAGCAGACCCATGGCGTGAATGAGGCCAAATACGGCCCCGACGATCCCCATGGTCGGGCAGTAGCCCCCCATGGCCTCGTAGAATTTGACGGTCTGTTCGATATCTTCCTGCTCGAACTCGATCTCGTTTTCCAGTACCTCGTGAATCTTGGTCTTCTCGTAGCCATCGACCATCATCTGTACCCCTTTTTGCAGGAAGGGATCCTTGATGTCGTCGATCATGCCCTCCAGTGCCAGCATGCCGCTGCGCCGTGCATTGCCCGCCAGGGTTTCAAGCAGTTGGGCCTGCTCCAGCATGTCGAGGCGCAGGGGTGTGATGAGCCACTTGAAGCGCTTGAGGGTTTTACCAACCACGGAGAAGGGAAACTGGGTCAGTGCGGCACCGACGGTACCGCCGATCACGATGAGAAAGGCGGGCAGATCGAGCAGGGCGCTGGGGTGCCCCCCTTCTATCATGTTGCCACCCAGAATGGCTGCCAGGGCCAGCAGCAAGCCAATAAGACTCATTTGTCCATATCCCTATGCGATGTGTGAGGCTAGTGTAGCCATTTAACTATCAGTTTTTCAAAACGATATCCAATCGGTGAGCAATATCCGAGAAGTTGCACAGACCCGGTATTGTCCGGTGGCATCGGCCTGTGCCGCCTGATCTGCAGAGCAGGTTGACGGTGCCGGCATGGCAGGACGAGGCAGGTATCCTGGTGATAACGCAACATATTGCGCTGTTTTTGAGAGGCTATTGGTCATCTTTATCGTCAATTTATCTTTGCTTGGCGTAATGTGCTATCAACGAGAAAGGGCTGGCTGCCCTCGGGGCATATCCCCTGTCGACAGAGAGCAGAGAGCAGAGAGGCGGAAGGGATGGGATTGGCTGGGCGGCACTCGGCCAGGTATCGCGGCAAACCGTTTTTTCTGGCCCCGCCGATGACGGGTTTCTCCTGCCAGGGGGTTGGCAGACGCCTTGAAGCAAAAAACCGACCCTGAGGTCGGTTCTTCAATCTGTACGCTGGGTCGGGATTGACTCGCGCCATCCCTGGCGCTCGCCCTGCGGGCGGCCTCTGGCCGTCCAGTCGGGCTATCCTGCCCGCCTGTCGACAGGGTTTGAACCGAGCCGCCATCATCGGATGAAGTAAAAGGCCCCGTCTTGCGACGGGGCCTTTTACTTTATTTGGCGGTGAGGGAGGGATGATTCACCACTGCGTGGCTCACCCCTTCGGGGCGGCCTGCGGTCGTTCATCGCAGCAAGCTGCTCTGCTCGAACCCGACGAGGCTTCTCACCTTCTCTCCATCGGCATCGGATGTTGCCATGTCACCAGATGCAAAAAACCGACCCTGAGGTCGGTTTTTACAATTTGGCGGTGAGGGAGGGATTCGAACCCTCGATACGTTGCCGTATACACACTTTCCAGGCGTGCTCCTTCAGCCACTCGGACACCTCACCAAATTTTTACTGCTTGAAGTGGCTTTCTGAGCATGCTGCGCATGCATCCTTTTGCCGACTTCGTCGGTGGGCAGCCTCTCGGATACCTCACCAAATTCTGGCCTGTGATTTAACGTGTTCAGCCAACACGTGTCCGCTGCGCCGTTGCGCTGGAACGGGGCGTAATTTAGGGGAAAGGGCTGCCTGGGTCAACCACTTTTCCCCTTATTTTTCATAATCTTTATCGAGTGCCTATCCCTTGAACAGAATGCCGGTTTTTTAAGCCCGTTCAGGGCTTGTCGAGAATGATCAGGCTGTCAGGCAGCTCGTTCTGATCCCGGGTGGCGGGGAAGGCGTCGGTCAGAATGGCGCTGGTGCGCTCCACGCACTCCAGGAACCCCTGCTCGACCTCCTTGTTGCGTACCCGAACCACGAAGTCGTCGATGATCTGCTGCCACTGGGAGTTGTCGATGTGCTGGGCGATCCCGTCGTCTACCAGGATCTCCACATAGTGTTCCGCCACCGAGACGAAGATGAGCACCCCGAGCCGGTCCCGGGTGCGGTGAAGTCCCTGCTCGACAAACTGCAGACGGGCCATCAGGGCGGCCCGGTGACGGCGTACCTTGTTGGGGATGAGCCGCATCTTGATGGGCGTCCAGTGGAACAGCAGGCTCAGCAGCAACCAGACCGACCACTGCACCAGCAGGATCTCGTACCAGCCAAGCCAGAAGCCGAGCTGGAAGACCAGCAGAGGGGTGAGCATGGCGAGCAGGGCGGCCCACAGGGTCGGGATATAGCGATAGCCATCGCTGGCCGGGGCCAGCACGGTGACCAGTTCGGCATCCGTGGCCTGCTCGGCCTGTCGAACCCTGGCCTGCAAGGTGTGGAAAAACTGTTTCGAAATCATCTTGTTGTCTCTTTTTCCCTGATTACCAACCGCCAGATGCACCGCCGCCGCCAAAGCTGCCGCCGCCACCACTGAAACCGCCACCACCACCGCCAGTGCGGCCGCCAAAGGAGCCGGCACCGAATCCACCGGCCATGTAGGCGGCCCGGCGACGTCCTCCCGGCCCACCGCCGCCGCCGCGCAGGTTGTGCAGCACGATCATCGCAATCACCACCAGGATGAAGAGCCAGGGACCTCCCTGCTTGTCGGCCTTGCTGGTGTTGTCCACGGGCTGATACTCCCCGGCCAGGGCCTGCATGATGCCCTGGCTGCCGGCGAGGATGCCAGCCACCATGTCACCGCGCTTGAAGGCGGGCAGGATCCGGGTCTGGATGATATTGGCGGCGATGGCGTCGGGCAGGGCACCTTCCAGGCCATAGCCCACCTCGATGCGCACCTTGCGCTCGTCCTGGGCGATGATCAGCAGAACGCCGTTGTTCTTGCCTTTTTGGCCGATGCCCCAGTGGCGACCGAGCTGGTAGCCGTACTCTTCGATGGTATCCCCCGCCAGCGTGTCGATGGAGACCACCACCAGCTGGACGCCGCTGCGCTTCTCGAAGACGGCCAGTTGCTGTGCGAGCTGGTGGGCCTGCTTGCGGGACATCAAATTGGCCTCGTCCACCACCCGCCCGGTCAGGGCCGGGAAATCGGGGGCGGCATGCAGTGCCGTGGCACAGAGCAGCAGACAGAGCGCCAGCCAGCGTCTCATCACGTTCATTGGAAGCTGACCTTGGGCGCCTCATCGGCACCGGGTTTGGCGCTGAAGGTGGGTTTGGCTTCCAGATCGGAGTAGAGCAGCTTGGACCAGATGACCCCGGGGAAGGTACGGATCTCGGTATTGAACTGGCGTACTGCCTCGATGTAATCCCGTCTGGCCACCGCGATGCGATTCTCGGTGCCTTCCAGCTGGGCCTGCAGGGTCAGGAACTGCTGATCGGCCTTCAGATCCGGGTAGCGCTCGACCACTACCATCAGCCGGGAGAGGGCGCTGGAGAGCTGCTCCTGCGCCGCCTCGAACGCCTTGAGCTGGGAGGGGTCACTCACCTGCACGCTGCCGACTCGGGCACGGGCATCGGTGACCGCCTTGAGGGTCTCCTGCTCGTGGCTGGCGTACCCCTTGACGGTGGCCACCAGGTTGGGAATGAGATCGGCCCTGCGCTGGTACTGGTTCTCGACCTGTCCCCAGCTCGCCTTGACCTGCTCATCCAGGGTCGGAATGGTGTTCATGCCGCAGCCGGTCAAACCCAGCAGCAGGGTCAGGGTCAGCAGGGCACGGGTACCACGCTGCCAGAGTGAAGTGGCCATCTTGTTGTTCTCCATTGATATTTCTCTCGGAAATAGGTTCACCATAACAGCTTGTGGTCAGCCCTCACAACGCCTGGGTAAGAGGGGGGCGCGGTAGCTCATCGACACCTTGGGCAACTGGGGTTTGTCCTTGAGCCAGGAGGCCAGCTCCTCCCCACAGCCATTGCCGGGGGGAATGGGAGCCTGGGGCTGGCAGTCCGGACTGTTTGCCGGGCAGCGCAGGCGCACGTGAAAGTGGCTGAAGTGGCCGACCCAGGGGCGCAGCTTGCCGACCCAGGCTTCACCTGGTGCCTGTTTGCACACCTCGGCCTTGATGACGGGGTTGACGAAGATGCGTGCCACCTCGGGGCGATCAGCCGCAAGGCGCAGCAGATTGAGCTGCCTGGGACCGAATCGGCCGGGTAGCATCCGGTAGCTGGGTTCGTCGATCAGCGCCCACTCCCTGGGGGCATCCTGCTCCCAGCGGCTGATGGGTCTGTCAGCCATCCTGAACCAGATGTCGGCATCCAGGCCGGTCTGGTGGCTGCGATGACCTGAGGTAAAGGGCCCCCCGTGCATCATGGCGAGGTCGGCGATATAGAGATCCGGCATGCCGGCCAGTCTGGTCTGGTTGGTCAGATGCTGCAGGTAATGGATGAGGTCGGGGTGACCGTAATAGCGCAGCCGTTTGGTGCGGATCACCTGATAACCAGGGCCTTCGAGGGGCAGGGCCACGGCATTTTTCAGGCAGCCGGCGGAGTAGCCGCCGATGGCCTCGGCATAGAGTGTGCTCGCGGACAAGAGCAGGGCGGTGGCGAACATGGGACTCCCGGGATGGCGCCCAGTGCGGGCTCAGACAGCCCCAAGCATACCAAGAGTGGCCGCTGGCCGTCATCCGTGTCGCGGTGGCGGTTGCATCGCGGCGCGTCGCTCGCGCACAATGCGCGGCAACGCAGCGACGGCAAGGCCGTTCGCATCACAGAAGGAGAAGAGAAGATGAGAGTCAGTGAGCTGGCAGCGCAAGAGAACGTGAGCTGGCTGATGCCCCCGGCCCGGCGGTTTTACGGGGTCATGATCTGCCTGTTGCTGGCGAGTCTTGCCACTGTGGTGGCCGCCCTCTGGCTGGGATATCCCGACATGGGCCTGCTGCCCTGGGTCGGGGTGGTCTTTGGCGGCATCGTGCTGGTGATGATGGTGTTGCCGCGCAACTGGCAGCGCTGGCGTCTGGCGGAGCTTGCCTGGGATGAACGCCATCTCTATCTGCTCAATGGTGGCGAAGACCGGGCGTTGGCGCTGCCCAGAGCCGTGCTGGTGGGCATGGAGCGGGATCGCAAGGTGGGACACGATGGTCAGTGGCTCGATTTCAGCCTGGATCTCGGGCTGGATGAGGTGACCCTGGCGACGGCCACCAGCCTGCTCGGGTTGTCCCGGGAAGGGACTCACGAAGTGGCCCCCGGGGTCTATCGATTCGGGTTCAAACGTGCCTGGCATGGGCGTCGTGCCCTCGGCACATTGCTGGCCGAGCTGCACCCGGCCTGACTATTTTCTCGACAATTCATCCCAATGCTCAGATACTGCCTCTGATTCGATTTGATCTTTCCTGCTCCGATAGCCCAAGAGATCAAGGACTTGGGATACGAAGCTGGAAGTGCCATGGCATGATGCCGTGGCTGGTCCGGCAGGGGGGTTGTGCCCTTACTCCCAGGTCGGTGGATGCATAGATAAGGCACCTTGAATCGAGAGTGGATGGCATGAAGATTTACGTAGGTAATCTGTCGTACCGGATGACGGCCGACGAACTGACAACCGTGTTCAGCCAATTTGGGCAGGTAGACAAGGTCGATATCATCATCGACCGCGATACCGGTCAGTCCAAGGGGTTTGGTTTCATTGAAATGCCGGTCAATGGTGAGGCCGAGAAGGCCATCGCCGAGTTGCACGGCACCGAGGTCGGCGGCCGCACCATCACGGTCAATCAGGCCAAACCGAAGACGGATGCACCCCGTGGTCGCCCCCAGCGCCATCGTTGAATCGTCTCGATAACGGAAAACGGCATGGAATCCTCCATGCCGTTTTTGTTTTCAGGGTCTGATGCAGACTCAGGGAACGTCATAACCCAGAGCGGCCTTGCGGATGCGGAACCACTGCTGGCGAGTGAGCTCAATGGACTCGGCTGCCACGGCGGCGGTGATCCGCTCCCGTTTGCCGGAGCCGATGAGGGGCAGCGGCTGACTCGGCAGCATCATCACCCAGGCGTAGACCACCTGCTCCAGACAGTCGGCGCCCACCTCCTGGCGGATCTGCTCGAGTTCCGACCGCAGCGGGGCATAGTCGGGGGCATGGAACAGCCGCCCGCCGCCAAGGCAGGACCAGGCCATGGGCTTGATGCGCAGTTGCTGGCATTGATCCAGGGCTCCATCCAGCGTCCCCTCCTGATGGAGTGGGGAGATCTCCAGCTGGTTGGTGACCAGAGGGAAGGGCAGGCGGGATTGCAGCAGGGCGAACTGGTGGGGCGTGAAGTTGGAGACCCCGGCGTGCTTGATCTTGCCTGCCTGCTTGAGGGTGATGAAGGCGTCGGCCACCTCGTCGGCGTTCATCAGGGGGTCGGGGCGATGGATCAGCAACAGATCCAGGTGATCGGTGCCGAGTTTTTGCAAGGAGGCTTCGGCACTGGCGACGATGTGTCCCTTGCCGGTGTTGTAGTGATTCAGGGCGTGGGCCGGATTGGCGGTGAGGGCGATGCCGCACTTGCTGACGATCTCCATGCGATCGCGCAGGGAGGGCTCCAGGCGCAGGGCATGGCCGAAGGCCTCCTCGCACTGGTAGCCACCGTAGATGTCGGCGTGATCGATGGTGGTGACCCCGAGATCAAGGTGATATTTCATCAGGTCCAGCAGGGCGGCGGGGGAGAGCTGCCACTCCATCAGGCGCCAGTAGCCCATGATGAGACGGGAGAAGGTGGGGCCTTGCTCGTGCAGGGCCAGACGGGATACGGACATGGTGACTCCTCTGGACATAAAAATGCGAAAAGAAAGGGGCAAAATCATGTGCCAGCATCTTGGTCTCTTCCGGCGGACAAGGCAATAATGCCCCCTTCGCGAATTCGAACTATGGTTCTGACTCCGACGGGTCAAGATCCCGGTGTCAGTGAGAGGAGAAGGGGTGATGGAAGGATTTGCCGCCAGGCTGCAAAGCCTGATCGGGGAGGGGAGTGTGAGCGCCTTTGCCCGCAAGGTGGGGTTGAGTGAAGCCCTGATCCGCAAGTATCTGAAAGGGGCCGAGCCCGGCCTTGGCAAGGCGAACCAGATTGCCATGGGGGCCAACTGCTCGCTGGAGTGGCTCGCCACCGGTTGCGGGTATCTCTATCGTCAGGCCGAGGTGGTGGACAGGGACGCGCTGGCGGCGGCGGGGGCGCTGGTGCAGGAGACCCGTCCGGGAAAGCCCATGCCGGACGAGGAGCAACTGGTGACCCTGCTCGCCTATTACCAGTTCCTGCGCAGCCACAAGCAGGCGGACGGTTTTCTGGACCTGGCCCGGGCGCGGGAGTTTGGGCGCCATCTGGCCGAGGCCTGAGCCTGACGGGGGCTCCCGGCAGTCCGCCATTCTTCTGATACCCTCTAAGCAGTGATCAAATCCAAGGACACGCAGATGAGCTATCTGATCCTGGGCAGTGGCGGGTTGGGCAGTGCGCTGGCACGGGAGCTGGCCAGACGGGGCGAAGAGTGGTTGCTGGCGGGCAGGCAACTGCCCAGGGGGCTGGATCCCGCCTGCTACTTTCCGCTGCAGGAGGTGGACTCGCTCTCTTTTGAGGCCCTCTTCACCCTCTATGACAGCACCACCCTGCCGACGGTGGTGATCAACACCATAGGCCTGCTCCATGATCTTGCCCACATGCCGGAGCGGCGGGTGGAGGAGGTGACCCCCCAATGGCTCGAAGAGAGTCTGCTGGCCAATGCCTGGCCCCACCTGGCCCTTGGTGCCAATCTGAGCCGGCGCATGATACCCCAGAGCACGCTCTGGCTCTGCACCCTCTCGGATCGGGCGGGATGCCTGGAGGAGGGGGGCCAGGAGGCCATGTGCCATTACAGCTACCGCATGAGCAAGGCCGCCCTCAACATGGGATCCCGGATCCTGGCGGGTGAGTGGGCCGGACGTTTTCCCGGCGCCGGTGTCATCACCGTGCATCCCGGCCTCATGAATACCCCCATGCAGCAACCTTTTCTTCAGGAGATGGATCCCGCCCTGCTGCAGGATCCCGCCGAGGTCGCCGTCCGCCTGCTGGATCTGATGGCCACACTGACGCCCGCGCACTCGGGCCGTTTCGTGGATCTGCAGGGTCAGTCGCTGCCCTGGTGAGCCGCCGGGCTCACATTCCCGCTTGCCGTTTCTTGCCAGCCGGGTGTCGGCTGGTTAATGTCATCGTCCTGCATCAGGAGGATGACATGCGCTATATCGATTTACGAAGTGATACCGTGACCCAACCCACGGAAGCCATGCGCCAGAGCATGCTGCATGCCGAGGTGGGAGACGATGTCTATGGGGAAGATCCCAGCATCAATGCGCTGGAGCGCCGCGGCGCCGAACTGCTTGGCAAGGAGGCGGCCCTGTTCGTGCCCTCCGGCACCATGTCCAACCTGCTGGCCATGATGAGTCACTGCCAGCGTGGGGAAGGGGCCGTGCTGGGGGCGGCCTCCCACATCTATCGCTATGAGGCTCAGGGCTCTGCCGTGCTGGGCTCGGTGGCCCTGCAATCCGTCCCCATGCAGGCGGACGGCACCCTGGCCATCGAGGATGTGCGGGGGGCCATCGCTCCCGATGATCCCCATTTCGTCCAGACGCGCCTCGTCTGCCTGGAAAATACCCATAACGGCAAGGTGCTGCCATTGACCTACCTGCGCGCCATGCGCGAATTCGTCGACGAGAAGGGGCTGAAGCTTCACCTGGACGGGGCTCGCCTCTTCAATGCGGTGGTGGCGAGCGGGGAACCGGTGGCCGCCATCGCGGCGCCTTTTGACAGCATCTCCGTCTGCCTCTCCAAGGGACTGGGAGCACCGGTGGGTTCCCTGCTGGTGGGATCGGCTGCGTTCATCGCCCGCGCCAGACGGCTGCGCAAGATGCTGGGGGGCGGCATGCGCCAGGGAGGGATCCTGGCCCAGGCCGCCCTGTTCGCGCTGGATCAGCACGTTGCCCGGCTGGCGGATGATCATCGCCGCGCCAGGCGTCTGGCAGAGGGGCTGGCCGCCTTGCCAGGCATCGCACTCAACTTGGGGGAGGTGCAGACCAACATGGTATTCCTGCGCCTGACCCAGGGAGATCCCGCCACCTTGCTGGGTTTCATGAAGGAGCGCGGTATTCTCTTCTCCGGCTACGGGGAGCTCAGGCTGGTGACCCACCTGCAGATCACCGACGATGACATCGACGAGGTGATCGACGCCTTCACCGAGTACCTGAGTGGCTGACGCCATTCCCCATCGCAACAACAAGGGCGCCATCGGGCGCCCTTGTTGTCATGGCAGGGTCGGTCATCCCTGGCGCTGGCCGGTGATCAGCATGGCCTCGTCGGTGGCGTCATAGATCATGATGGCCAGGTGGGTGACCTCTCCGGCGAAGTCGGCCAGCGGCACCAGGGTCAGGTTCTGGTACATGTAGGGGGCCGATCCCGTGATGGGGCGGTAGTTGGAGAAGCGCAACAGGTAGGGGCGCTGCTCCCAGGTGCTGAAGGCACGGTTGTTGAGCTTGAACACCATGTTGGCCTTGCGCTCGAACCAGGCCTTGTCCACATCGGGGAAGAGCGAGAACAGCCCTTGATCGCGCACCTCGCCTGCCAACCGGCCGCTGTGACTCTCCATGAAGCCGTTCCACACCTGGATCCGGTACTCCCTGTCGAGCACGACCAGCCCCACGTCCAGATTCTGGACGATGTTCATCAGCCAATGAAATTCCCGAATGTCCATGGTCACTCCTGGTGGTTGCTGCCGCGGGACGGTCAGAGCATGTGCATGATCTTGTTGTTCATGGTGGCGATGGAATCTTCGGTAAACAGCAGCAAGAGATCGCACTGCACCGCATAGCCCTGCACCCGATAGTTGATCTCGATGGCCAGAGTGCGGCGCCAGCGGCTCTGGTTGGTCCGAATGAGATCCTGAATGGGCCTGTGCTGGCCCAGCACCACGGGGTGACCCTGGCTAAAAGGGGTGTCGAGCTGGTTGGCGTAGCCGCGCAGGAAGGCGCCGATCAGCACGTTGGCGGTGTCCATTAGCAGTTCCAGCTCGGCGCCGTGATCCAGCTCCCCCTGATGGTTCATCAGGCGGGCCAGGTCCTGGAAGCTGGCATCGTGGAACAGCAGCAGGGCCTCCCCGGCGATCCCGGCCCCGATGAAGCCTTGACAGACCGCAGAGAGCGTCTCCGACTCGGCGGCGGCCGAGAGCGCCATGTGCAGCTCGGAGACCTCCAGCACGTTGACGTTGGGGATGGGGAGCAGCACGAAGGCGCCGAGCAGGCGGGCCAGCAGATCCGCCCCCTGGCCCATGGCGACGTTGGCCAGCTCCTGATAGACATCCCGCAGCTCGGGGGTGAACTGGATGCTGCTCTGGGCAGCCTGGTGGCTGGCGACGGGCTGGGGCTGGATGGCCGTCACCTGGGTGGCCGATTGCCACAGTCCGTGGCGCTTGAGCAAGGCAAGGAGGGTGTCCGGGGAGGCCGGCTTCTTGATGAAATCGAGGGCGCCAAGGGCCATGACACGCTCATGGGCTTCCGGCTGGATGTCGCCGGAGACCACGATCACCTTGCTGCGCACCCCCTCTCGCTTGAGGGTCTCGAGCACGCCATAACCGTCCATCTCCGGCATGGTGAGATCGAGAAAGATCAGGTCCCCGTGCCCCATCAGGATCTGCTCGACCCCTTCCAGTCCGTCCGCGGCCTGGTGCAAGGTGACACCCCAATCGGCGGGCAGGGCGCGCACCAGCTGTTTGCGCGCGAACCCGGAGTCATCACATATCAATACATTCATAGTGTTAGCCGACCTGTGCAACGAGGATTGCGCTAAGTGTGGGTCATCAGCCGTCAGATGCAACGGGCAGCGGCTGCGCCGGTGAAAATTGATCGTTCTGCTGGCGGGTACGATAGCGCTCAGAGTGCTTCTCGACGAAATCGGCGAACATCTTAACACGCAACGGGGTGAACCGGGGCTGGCAATGGAGCATGTAGAAGGGACGTTTTCCTGACTGCCAGTCCGGCAGGACGGGGACGAGCTGACCATCTTGCAGGAAGGGGTGCACATAGTGCTGCGGGGCGTTGACGATGCCGAGGTGGCGCTGGGCTGCCCGCACGGCGGCCTGGGTCTGGTCGATGCAAAGGCGGGGAGTGCGCTTGATGCAGATCGTCTGTTCGTCCCGCCCGCTCAGTTGCCAGTGCTGGTGGGGCCAGCAGTAGATGAGATCGTGCTCTTCCAGCTGGGTCGGGTGGGAGGGCACACCCATCTTCTCCAGATAGAGGGGGGAGGCGAACAGACCGTACTGGATGTGACCCAGACAGAGGGCGTTGGGCAGGGTCTGGGGGAGCTCGCCGTTGAAAAAGACCAGGTCCCTGTCCTGATCTGCCTGGAGGGCATGGTCGTTGGACTGGCGGATGTCGAATTGTACCCCGGGATAGCGCAGGCCGAAGTCCACCAGCATGTCGACCAGGATGGTGTTGGAGAGGGCGATGGGGGCCGCGAGGCGGATGAGGCCGCTGATGTCCGTCTCCTCACCCCGAATTTCGCCGGTGGCCTGCTCTATTTCCGCAAGGGGGGTACAGAGGCGCTCGTAATAGCGCAGCCCTTCGTCCGTGAGACGCAGCTTGCGGGTGGATCTGTGCAGCAGGCTGCATCCGAGCTGCTCTTCCAGTTGGGAGATACGTCGACTGATGGTGCCGGTCGGCATGCCCAGCGCAGCGGCGGCGTGGGAGAAACCGCCCTCTTGCACCACCTTGACGAACAGATAGAACTCTTCGATGTACTTCATAAGCGGTTTTAGGGGGTGTTCTGGCTGTAACAAGCCAGTGACCTTATGAAGAGTCACCGGGCTTGGCAAGCGCAATCCGGCGTTTAATTGATCTGGATTAGATTCGACTCGCGCTGGTATTGCTGGAGCAGATGGACGAAATCTTCAGGGGATCTGTCCAGGCTGTTGTCGGGCACCAGCAGATCGTACCCCAACAGATCACGCAGCCGTGCCATGCGGTTGCCGAGCATGGCGATCACCCCCTCATAGCGCTGGCCGGAGGGTGAGCAGAAGCGGCTCTCCTCCAGCAGTCCCTCTCCCAGGAGCCCACTGCCGCACCCTCCGGTCGGGCAGTCGGGGCGCTCGCTTCGCATGGCCTGCATCAGCACGGCGCGCTGCTCGGTCAGCAGACGGACGGCGAGCCGGGGTGTGATCAGCGTCAAAAAAGCGTCGTAATCCTTTATTTTCAAACCGATGTAGGGCAGCTCCACCAGATCCCACCCCAAATGGATACGTGGTTGGTCAATTCGCTGAATATTTCTCCATTTCAGGATCCAGCCGCCGTACTTGTGATGGTATTGCAGGCAGTCCTGACACAAAGAGAGACTAAAATGAGGCTCACCCAGTTTCCAGACCCCGACAAGAATTGTCATCAGGCCCGCGAGGAGGAGGGAAATGGCGGGGATTAGTAGTTGTTCACGAAGAAAAAAAAGTATAAAAATCATAGCAATGGTTATCACCATGCCCAACAATACCAGTGTGAGTCCATTTCTTCGTACCATGGGGATCACATGTAGCGTTTTCATATGATTTCGGCCTTTTTTCATCCGTTTGTTATCCGATTATGGGCCGGAACGGATTTTGTACCAGCGTGAATGTTCCTGTCAGGGGGCGCAAGCGACTGGTTCGACCATGAGCTTTCAGCATGAATCATCACTCAACATGAATACGCTAGACGAACGCCTGCTCACCGTGATGGATGTCCTCCACACGCCGGTCTGGGTCTATGACATCCAGCGTCATCATATTTACTGGGCCAACGATGCTGCCCTCGGGCTCTGGGAGGCGAGCTCCCTGGCCGAGCTGAAGTCCCGGGATTTCTCCGCCGACATGGCCGCCGCCATCGATCTGCTGCTGCAGCGTTATCTCGGCGATTTCCAGCAGGAGCGCAGTTACAACGAGTGGTGGACCCTCTCACCCAAGGGGGTCAAGAAGCAGGTCTATCTGCGTCTTTCCGGAATCCAGCTTGCCGGACGGCAGATGATGATGGCGGAAGCGGTCATCGATGCCGACACCCTCTATCAGGAGTCCTCCCTCGCCACCGGCGACACCCTGGCCTGTCTCTTTGACAACGAGGGGCGCCTCGAGAGCGGCAACCATCACTTCGACATGTGCTTTGGCACCGGCATTCTGACGCTGCCCCAGATCTTCTCCGGTGCGGACGAGGCCTTCTATCGTCGCCTCTCCCGTCTGGACGAAGTGGTGGCTGAAGGGGAGTGTCGCACCCAGAAGGGGATGCGCTGGTTCCAGTACCAGTTTCGCCATATCCAGCAGGGGGCACGGATCCTGCTGACCATGCGGGACATCACGGATCGCAAGCTCGAAGAGCTGGAGCATCGCCACCTGGCCTGGCACGACTCCCTCACCGGGCTGCTCAACCGCTACGGCCTGATGAAATCCCTGGAAGCCTATTGCGGCCTCGGGGGGCGCTTTGCCCTGGTGTTCATGGATCTGGACAACTTCAAGCTGGTCAATGACAACTACGGCCACAAGGCCGGGGATCGCCTGCTGGAGCGGGTCGCCGGACGGCTCAAGCAGATCTGCCCGCGGGATGTGGAGCTGGCGCGCCTTGGCGGGGACGAGTTCACCGCCCTGGTGCCCCTCAACCAGGCGAGCGATCGGGCCCAGGAGGTGGCGGATCTCATGCTCTCCCAGATGAGCAAGCCACTGCAGCTGAGTGGTGTCCCCGAGGTCACCATCGGCGGCAGCATCGGCATCGCCATCTACCCGGACGACGCGGATGACGGCGACAACCTCATCACCCGTGCCGACATGGCCATGTACCAGGCCAAGCAGATGGGGCGGCTTCGCTGGCAGCGCTTCACCCCCAGCATGCAGCAAAGCCTGCATCGCAAGCTGACCCTCAAGCAGTTTCTGGCCAAGGCCGTCGGTCGGGGGGAGCTCAGCCTGCGCTATCAGCCCCAGGTGGATGTGGCGCAAGGTCGGGTCATCGGTTTCGAGGCCCTGGTACGCTGGTACAATCCCGTGCTCGGCCATGTGTCGCCGGCGGAGTTCATTCCGCTGGCCGAAGAGATGGGGCTCATCCGGGAAATTGGAAGCTGGGTGCTTTCCACCGCATTGGCCCAGATGGGGGAGTGGCAGCGACAGGACGGGGTGAGGGTGCCGGTGTCGGTCAATCTCTCGGGCTTCCAGCTCTCTGCCAGTTTGCCGGAGCTGGTGGCCCAACTGCTCGAGGCATTCTCGGTGGAGGCGGCACTGCTGACCCTGGAGCTGACCGAGACGGTGCTGATGCTCGACATGAAGGGGTGCATCGAGATCCTCGACGCCCTGAGCGAGCAGGGGATCAAGATCGCCATCGACGACTTCGGGACGGGCTACTCGTCGCTTGCCTACCTCAACCGGTTGCCCATCGACACCATCAAGCTGGACCGCTCCTTCGTGGTGGGGCTCAACCTGCCGGTGATCCGGGCGACGGTGGCCATGGCCACCAGTCTGGGGCTCGGGATCCTGGCGGAAGGGGTGGAGGAGGAGCACGAGCTCGCGGCCCTGCAGACCCAGGGTTGCCATGTCTTCCAGGGATTTCTGTTCAGCCGTCCCATGACACCGGAAGAGGTGGCGGCGGCGGGGTTCGCAGTACAGTGCCGGCTGGGCCGCTATCCCCTCGCAAACCATTGAGAAAGTTGTCGATAAATGTGCGGCATCTCCCATTTATGAAGTGCGAGATGCCAAATTAAACATAATTAATCGAATTTTTGTCTCATATCATGGGATCCATTAGACGTTATCGCTAGTATGCGCGCTCATTCCTTGGTAATGGAGTATCACCATAATGAGTCAAGCTGCAGTGAACGAGCGTCCGGCCCCTCCCAACGGCTGGTTGAACCGCTTTCTGAACGGGGTGGAGAAGGCGGGCAACAAGCTGCCGGATCCCGCCATGCTCTTCCTCTATGCCTTGCTGATCGTCTGGGTCGGCTCCTGGATAGGCTCCCAGTTCTCCTTCGATCTGGTCAATCCCCGCACCGGAGAGGCCGTGGTCATCAACAACCTGTTGACCGGGGCAGGGCTGGCGGACTTTCTCGCCAGCATGGTCACCACGTTCACCGGGTTTGCTCCCCTTGGCATCGTGCTGGTGGCCATGCTGGGGGTCGGGGTGGCTGAACAGTCCGGTTTCATCAACACCGGGCTCAAGAAGCTGCTCAAGGTGACGCCGGCGCGCTTTCTGACCCCCATGCTGATTCTGGTGGCCATCGTCAGCCATACCGCCGCCGATGCCGGCTATGTGCTGGTGATCCCCATTGGCGGCATCATCTTCCATGCAGCGGGTCGCCACCCGCTGGCGGGGATTGCCGCAGCCTTTGCCGGGGTTTCCGGCGGGTTTGCCGCCAACTTCCTGCCCTCCGGCGGGGATGCGCTGCTTCAGGGTTTCACCCAGTCTGCAGCCCAGTTGTTCGACCCTGACTACATGGTCAACACCCTGTGCAATATCATCTTCACCGGCGCTTCTTCCTTGCTGATCATCTGCGTGGGCTGGTTTGTCACCGAGAGGATTGTCGAGCCGCGCCTCAAGCAGGTGCCTCTCAACGAGGATCTGGAGAACGCCGACGAGATGGGTCGTTACAGCGCCCAGGAGAGCCGGGCCTTCAACTGGGCCGGGTTCGCCATGCTGGCGGCCGTGGTGCTGCTGGGGCTGGCGCTGGCCCCCGGCGACTCGCCGATGCGGGCACCGGACGGTTCCCTCACCACCTTCGCCGCACCGGTGATGAAGTCCATCGTGCCCCTCATTTTCCTGCTCTTCATCCTGCCCGGGATCGTCTATGGCTTTGTCGCCGGCAGCTTCAAGAGCGGCAAGGATGTGATCGACGCCATGTCGGCCACCATGAACAAGATGGGCTCCTACATGGTGATGGCCTTCTTCTGCGCCCTCTTCATCAAGGCGTTCGGGGATTCCAACCTCGGTACCCTGCTGGCGCTCTCCGGTGCCGAGGTGCTTCACGCCCTGGCGCTCCCGGGAGAGGTGACCATCGTCGGCATCATACTGCTGACGGCCACCGTCAACCTGGTGGTGGGCTCGGCCTCCGCCAAGTGGGCCCTCATCAGCCCCATCCTGGTGCCCATGCTGATGGCGGTGGGGATCTCGCCCGAGCTGACTCAGGCCGCGTATCGGGTGGGGGATTCCGCCTCCAACATCATCACCCCGCTGATGGTCTTCTTCCCCCTGGTGGTGGTTTATTGCCAACAGTATGTGAAGAGCACAGGCATCGGCACCCTGGTCTCCATGATGTTGCCTTACTCCCTGGCCTTCCTGGTGAGCTGGACGGGCTTCCTGCTGCTCTACTGGGCGCTGGGGTTCCCGCTTGGGTTGCGGGCCCCCTATGTCTATCCTGCCCCTTGAGGGTGACGGGGGGCCTTGGGCCCCCCGCTTTTTTTGGGTAGAGTGTGACCTTCATCCCGGAGGTACCATGAACCCGACCATCGATCTCATTCTTTCCCATCGCTCCATTCGCCAGTTCACCCCAGAGCCCGTCAGCGCAGAGCAACTGGATCAGATCCTGAGCGCCGCCCAGAGCGCCGCGAGCTCCAGCTTCCTCCAGGCCAACAGCATCATCCGGGTCACCGACAAGGGGCTGCGGGTCACCCTGGCGGAGCTGGCCGGCCATCAGGCCTATGTGGTCGAGGCGGCGGAGTTTCTGGTGTTTTGTGCCGACTACCATCGTCACAGCCAGATAGTGCCGGAGGCCCGCACCGGCTTTGTGGAGCAACTCATGATCGGGGCCATCGACGGCGCCCTGATGGCGCAAAATGCCTTACTGGCGGCCCAGTCACTTGGGCTGGGCGGGGTCTATATCGGCGGCATTCGCAACAATCCGGCCGAGGTGAGCGAGGTGCTGGGTCTGCCCCATCAGGTGATCCCGCTGTTTGGCCTCTGCCTGGGCCATCCCACCCAGCGGCCGGAGCAAAAACCGCGGCTGCCCCGGGCGCTGGTGGTGCACGAGAACCGCTATCCTGCCACCCTGGACCGCACCCTGCTGGCCCGGTATGACGGGCAGATCCACGACTACTACCAGGCCCGCAGCAGCAACAACAAGGATCAGACCTGGAGCGGACAGATCAGGGGGATCCTGGGCAAGGAGGCGAGGCCCTTCATGCTGGGATTCCTGCAGTCGAAGGGTTTTTGCCTCAAGTAATGGGGGCGGTGGGCGATATGGAGCATGACGCACCGGATGCGGTCACCGCCTGCGAGCGTTCTTGTGAGGCAATACGGGATCTGGGCGCTACCCTATGAGGCTAAGCTGTTGTAGGATCTCGCAATTGGATTGGGACTGGAGTGTGAACACCCTATGATTTTAACCCTGATATTGCTGTCAATCGGCGCACTCCTGTTTCTGGTCATCGCCTATAACGTGGTGCAGCAATACAAGCAGAAGGCCGAATCGGACAAGCGCCAGGCCATTGCCCGTCACAAGGCGGTGGCAGACGAGACCGAAGAGGTGTTGTTGAACGTCAACCTGGTGCCCTTTTCCAAAAACATGGTGCTGCTGTTGCAACACCGGATCCTGGATGCCTACCGCGCCATCGCGCTGGTGATGCCCAATGCGCAGGTCAAGCAGCGTATCGCCGATGTCCAGCTCCAGATCAAGAACGTGCAGGAGAACTACAGCAGCCAGGACGAGGGGCATTTCAAGACGCCGGAGTCCGACCGCCAGGCCATCCAGATGCTGCAACTGGCCAAGAAGATGCGGGCCGTGCTGCGGGTAGAGCACAACAAGGGCAAGATAGATCCCCAGGGCTTTGCCCAGGAGGATCGCCGCCTCGAGCTGATGCAGCTCAAGATCAACATCGCCAACCTGCTCAAGCGTGCCATGGATGCCCAGATCCAGGGGCAGTACGGCACCTGCCGCCAGCTCTATACCAAGGGGCTGGGGGCGCTGGCCAATGTCACCGACAAGGATCCCTACCTGCTGGCGCGGGAAGAGGACATGCGTCAGGGGATGCGCCAGCTGGAAGAACATCTGCAGCAGCACAGCGAGAAGGAGCTGCAAAACATCAAGGACAAAGAGACGGACGAACTGGACGTCCTGTTCCAACCCAAGAAGAAATGGTGATCATGTCACATCCCCTGGATTCCACACTGGGGCCCATGGCCCCATTTGTTTGCCAACTGCTCACGGAAATGCATGCCGTCATGGGAGTCAATGACTCCCCCGTGGTGGATCACCTCTGCTACCGCGCCGCCACCCTGCCGGAATATCTGGAGTTGAAAGCGGTGCTGGCCGCCCACGGAGTCTTGCTGGTGGAGGGGATGATAGGCGGTCGTCCCATCGCCACCTATCGCTTGCACCAGCCCGTCTGCTGGGAGCAGGTGACCGTCCCCTGCATCGAACTGGCCGCCCCCAAGGCGGGCCGAAGCCATCAGGCCGGGCTCGAACATATCGAGCTGGTAGTGCCCTCGCTCACGGCCTTGGTGGCGACGCATCCCGATGTGCCCTTCAAGACTGGCAACATCGATGACGGACGCAATCCGGATATAGGATTGATGCTGCCCTCTGGGCAGATCAAGTTTCATCTGCGCTCGCTTGACGAGGTGATAGACGAAGAGCTCTGCACCGGCGCCGTGGTGCCGGTACCGGCGGACTATTATGACGGTCTGTGAGGGGAGGGCCCGTTGACGGGAGCCTGACCCTGTGGCGTCAACGCACAAGCGGGCGCCACACGTCCTTTCAAGTGACCGAGCCAGAGGCTCAACCCCGCGGTGATCATCAACACCAGCTCGATGCCGAGCACCAGACCCCAGAGCCCCCCTTGCTCCCAGAAGGGGTGCAGATAAAGCCCACCCAGACTGGCTCCCAGGTAATACCCCACCAGATAGAGCGACGAGGCGAGCGCCCGGTTGTGCTCCACGTGCTGGCCGACCCAGGCGCTGGCACAGGCGTGGGCGAGGAAGAAGCCAAAGCTCGAGACAAGCAATCCCCCGATGATGGCGACAAGGCTCCCCTGCAACAGGGCCAGGCTGCCGAGTGCCATCAAGGTTATTCCCGCCAGCAGCAGACGTTGTGCTCCCCAGCGATGGGCCCCGCGGCCGCTCAGTGAAGAGGCGACGGTACCGGTGAGGTAGGTCAGAAACAGCATGCCGAGCCACTGGGTCGGCAGGGAGAAGGGGGCCTTGGCCAGCAGGAAGGTGAGATAGCTGTACTGGTTCAGGAAGACCATGAAGTTGAGGCCGCCGATGAGATAGGCCCCCACCAGCAAGGGGTTGCCAAGGTGGCTCTGGATGGCACGGCGCAGTTGCCCAGGCGCTGCCTCCACGGCCACGAAGCAGCGCTGGGCGGGCAGCAGCCAGATGACCAGTGGCAGCAGGGCGAGGCTGATGATCCCGATACCGAGGAAAGTGTGCTGCCAGTCACCAAACCAGCCAGCCAGCAGACCGCCGACCACCCGGCCCGCGATGCCCCCCAGGGAGTTGGCTGCGATATAGACGCCGACGGCTACGATGAGGGCACGTTTGCTGAACTCTTCCCCCATGTAGGCAATGGCGGTGGCGGGCAGCCCTGCCAGCAGGACGCCTTGCAGGATGCGCAGGCTCACCAGCACATCAAAGTGGGTGACCCAGGGGATGCACAGGGAGAGCAGGATGGCGGCCGCCAGGGTCCACAGCATGATCCGCCGCCGTCCGAACCGATCAGCCAGACGGGCACAGACGAGCAGGGAGCCTGCAAGCCCTGCGGTGCAGCCTGCCAGCGTCCAGCTGGCGGACAGGGCGCTGACCGAGAAAACCTCTGCCAGGAGTGGCAGCAGGGGATGGGTCTGGTAGAGATTGAGGAATACCAGGAAGGAGCCCAGGCTGAGGGCCAGGGTGGCGCGTATCCATTCGCGACTGCCTACTTCGATCATATGGAGTTGTCCCGACGACTTTTGTGCAGGGTAGTGCGACGAGACGTATAAATATAATATATTTAAGTTATTACCCTGATAAATGAAATTGATATGGATCTGAAACAGCTCGGATACCTGCTGGCGGTGCGCGATGCCGGCTCCTTCACCAGGGCGGCCCAGGGGCTGAACGTGGCCCAGCCTGCCGTCAGCATGGCCATCGCCAAGCTGGAGCAGCAGCTCGATCTGCGGCTGTTTGACCGGCAGGACCGCAGCGTGCGCCTCACCCCGGAGGGAGAGGTCCTCTGTCGCCACGCCGAACGGCTGCTGCGCCAGATGCACCAGGCCGAGGCCGAGATGGCCGAGCTCAAGGGGCTGGAGCGGGGGGAGGTGCGCATCGGCATCCCCTACATGATGGGATCCTATTACTTCCCGCCAATCCTGATGGCGTTCAAGCATCGCTACCCCGGCTTGAAGATCCGGGTGGAGGAGGCGGGCACCCGGGAGCTGCTCAGCCGCATGGTGGATGGCAGTCTGGATCTCGCCATCCTCATCACCAGCGATCTGCCACCGGCCCTCGAGGGGGCGCAACTGCTGCGGGAAGAGATGCTGATGGTGGTGGGGGAGGAGCACCCGCTGCGCGGCGCTGAGTCGGTCTCGCTGCCACAGTTCTTCGGCCAGGAGCTCGCCATGTTCCGGCGAGGCTTCTACCACAGGGAACACATGGAGGTGTTGGCGCAGGGGCTGGGGGTAGAGCCTGACATCGCGTTCGAAAGCAATCTCATCCCGCTGCTCAAGGCGGTGGTGCGCCAGGGATTCGCCGTGACCACCTTCCTGCGCATGGCGCTGGAAGAGGAGTCGGCCCTCACCGGCATCCCTTTTTCACCCCCCATCTTCCTGGATCTCTGCGTAGCCTGGCGACGGGGGGATCCGCTCTCCATGGCGAACCGGGCATTGCGGGATTTTTTGCTGTCACAAGGGGATGTTTCTCACCATTGCGCTACAGATACTGAATGATTGAGTGGTATCACCAATAAAAATGCCTCCAATCTGGAGGCGTATGCTGACAAGGTGGATGCAACCTTATTTCTTGAACAGGTGATCCAGCTTGTTTGCCTTGGTGGAGAGATAAAACTCGTTGTGGGGATTGCGACCTTCCTGAAGGGGCACGCGCTCCGCCACCGGGATGCCAAAGGATTCCATCGCCTTCAACTTGCGCGGGTTGTTGGTCATCAGGCGCAGGGACTTGACCTCGAGCGCCTTGAGCATGTCGGCACAGATGGTGTAATCGCGCATGTCGGCGGCAAAGCCAAGCGCCACGTTGGCCTCCACGGTATCGGCCCCCTGATCCTGCAGATGATAGGCCCGGATCTTGTTGAGCAAGCCGATGCCTCGCCCTTCCTGACGGACATACAGCAGGACGCCGCGACCCGCCTTGGCGATGTTTTCCAGCGCGGCCTGCAATTGGAAGCCGCAGTCACAACGCAGACTGAACAGGGCATCCCCGGTCAGACACTCGGAATGAATGCGTCCCAGCACGGGTTCGCCGTCTGCGATATCGCCCATCACCAGCGCGGCATGATCCTTGCCCGTGCCGGTTTCCTGAAAACCAACCAGCGTGAAAGTGCCCCAGGGGGTCGGCAACTTGGATTTGGCCACGAGGGTAATGCTGCTCATATGGTTGCTCCTGACTACAGCTGCTTAAAAAAGGGCGGCCAGTTTAGCGCGCATTGTCCGGAACAACCATAAGAACAAAACCTTGCGTGAGAAGTGGGTTAACCCGATTGGTCAGAATAGGTGCAATCACGACGACTTTTGCGCAATTGTGTGCCCTGACAACTGCCAGCGACGGCGCATTCGGGTATAATCGGCGCCCATTAACTCATCCCGACAGGGATGTGTGCAACCAGTCAAGATGCCGAGTGCGCAGGAGAAACGTTATGGCTCAGATGGCCCCCGTGATGACTATTGATGGCCCAAGTGGAGCAGGAAAAGGCACCTTGTGCCAGTTGCTGGCTGAAAAACTGGGCTGGCACCTGCTCGATTCCGGTGCCATCTACCGGGTGCTCTCCCTGGCAGCCCTGCATCACGATGTGGAGCTCGATTCCGAAGCCGCATTGGTTCCCCTGGCCGCCAATCTGGATGTGCAATTCCAGGTAGAAGGGGAGCTGGTCAAGGTGATCCTCGAAGGGGAGGATGTTTCCCGCACCATTCGTACTGAAGAAGTGGGCAACGCGGCCAGCAAAATCGCGGCGTTTCCCCGGGTACGTGAAGCCCTGCTGCGCCGTCAGAGAGCATTTCGCCAAGCCCCCGGTCTCATCGCCGACGGTCGCGACATGGGTACAGTGGTTTTCCCCGAGGCGAATGTGAAGATTTTCCTCGACGCCAGCGCCGAGGAGCGGGCCCAGCGCCGCTATAAGCAGTTGCAAGATAAGGGCTTTGATGTTAACTTTGAGCGTCTTTTAACCGAGATTCGGGAACGTGACGATCGCGACAGAAATCGCGCCGTCGCTCCCCTGAAACCCGCGGAAGATGCTCTTGTTGTAGACTCAACGTCCATGACCATAGATGAAGTGCTGGCAACGGTGCTTGCCTATGCAGAGCAACAACTTGGTGATGTCAGCGCAAACTGATGTCAGTCGTCTGCACCAAGGATGGCGCAGATAATTTAAAACAACCCCGCTTGTGCCGGATTGCAAGTGGATGTTTCATTTGTGACATAAACAATGATCGAATCTTTTGCTCAACTCTTTGAAGAGTCCCTGAACGCCGTTGAAACCCGTCAAGGTTCCATCGTCAAGGGCACTGTCGTTGCTATCGAGAACGGTTTCGTACTGGTTGATGCCGGTCTGAAATCCGAGTCTGCTATCCCGGCTGAAGAATTCAAGAACGCCATGGGCGAGCTGGAAATCAACGTAGGTGACTCCGTTGACGTGGCTCTGGACTCTATCGAAGATGGTTTCGGCGAAACCAAGCTGTCCCGCGAAAAAGCCAAGCGCCACGAAGCCTGGCTGCAGCTTGAAAAAGCTTACGAAGAGCAAGCTACCGTTATCGGTATCATCAACGGCAAGGTCAAGGGTGGTTTCACCGTTGAGCTGAACGGCATCCGTGCCTTCCTGCCGGGTTCTCTGGTTGACGTGCGTCCGATCCGTGACACCGCTCACCTGGAAAACAAAGAACTCGAGTTCAAAGTCATCAAGCTGGACCAGAAGCGCAACAACGTTGTTGTTTCCCGTCGTGCCGTGATCGAGACCGAGAACACCTCCGAGCGTGAAAGCCTGCTGGCCAACCTGCAAGAAGGTCAAGAAGTTAAGGGTATCGTCAAGAACCTGACCGACTACGGTGCATTCGTAGATCTGGGCGGTGTTGACGGCCTGCTGCACATCACCGACATGGCGTGGAAGCGCGTTAAGCATCCTTCCGAAATCGTCAACGTTGGCGACGAGATCGCTGTCAAGGTTCTGAAGTTCGACCGCGAGCGTACCCGTGTATCCCTGGGCCTGAAGCAGCTGGGCGAAGATCCCTGGGTTGCTATCGCCAAGCGTTACCCGGAAACCACCCGTCTGTCTGGCCGCGTGACCAACCTGACCGACTACGGCTGCTTCGTTGAAATCGAAGAAGGCGTGGAAGGCCTGGTACACGTATCCGAGATGGATTGGACCAACAAGAACATCCACCCGTCCAAGGTTGTCAACGTTGGCGACGTGGTTGACGTGATGGTTCTGGACATCGACGAAGAGCGTCGTCGTATCTCCCTGGGTCTGAAGCAGTGCAAATCCAACCCGTGGCAGCTGTTTGCCGAAACTCACGCCAAGGGCGACCGTGTTTCCGGCAAGATAAAGTCCATCACTGACTTCGGTATCTTCATCGGTCTGGATGGCGGCATCGACGGCCTGGTTCACCTGTCTGACATCTCTTGGAACAACCAGGGCGAAGAAGCCGTGCGTGAATTCAAGAAGGGCGACGAAATCGAAGCCGTTGTTCTGCAAGTGGACCCGGAGCGTGAGCGCATCTCCCTGGGCGTCAAGCAGATCGAAGAAGACCCGTTCAATAAGTACCTGTCTGACAACAAGAAAGGTGCTATTGTGAAGGGCAAGGTTACCGAGGTTGATGCCAAGGGTGCCGTGATCGAACTGGCTGACGGCGTAGAAGGCTACCTGCGTGCCTCCGACGCTGCTCGTGACCGCGTAGAAGACGCCACTCTGGTGCTGTCTGTTGGTGACGAAGTTGAAGCCAAATTCATGGGCGTTGATCGCAAGAACCGCACCGTAAGCCTGTCTGTCCGTGCCAAGGACGAGGCTGACGAGCGTGTTGCCATCGACAGCCTGAACCAACAAGAAGAAGTTGTGTTCAGCAATGCCATGATGGAAGCGTTCAAAGCCGCCAAGGGTGAGTAATCCTTGATGCAAGAAAAGGGCGGCATTGCGCCGCCCTTTTTTATCTTGGCAAAATGATTATTGCATGTGATCGGGGAAGGAGATTTAACCTTATGACCAAATCAGATCTCATCGAACAACTGGCAGCCAGCCGCATGCATATGCCGGCCAAGGATGTCGAAGCCGCTATCAAGGAGATCCTTGAGCAGATGGCATCGACCTTGCAAAACGGCGACCGGATTGAAATCCGAGGATTTGGCAGTTTCTCGCTGCACTATCGTGCGCCCCGCGTGGGTCGCAACCCCAAGACCGGGGACAAGGTTGAACTGACCGGGAAATATGTCCCGCACTTCAAACCTGGCAAAGAGTTGCGCGAACGCGTCAACATCATCGAATAATGCAGAAAACGGCATACCTGAGTATGCCTTTTTCATTTTTATGGCCTGGAGTCTGCCCGTTGTCGGGTTTCTCACACTCTTTTCCCATTCGCGCTAGAGTCTGCCTGTGATTTTAAGGATAATCAGTCACTCATTCGCTACAGACAGGGAGCTCCCATGAAGCGTATCTTGGCCCTCATTCCACTGGTGCTGGTGTTTGTCCTGACCCTTGCCATCGGTTCTCAAAATGGTCAGCTGGTGCAGTTCAACTACCTGATTGCCCAGGGGGAGTTCTCGCTCTCCATGTTGCTGGGGTTCTTCTTCGCCGGCGGTTTTCTGCTGGGCTGGCTGGTATTTGGTCTGCTGTTCCTGCGTCTCAAACTGCAAAATCGCACCCTGAACCGAACCATGCGTCGTCAATCTCGCGAGTTGGAGCTTGCCCGGTCGACAACCAAGGAATAATGTCCCTCGATGCTTGAACTGCTTTTCCTGCTGTTGCCCATCGCCGCCGGTTATGGCTGGTACATGGGCCGCAGGAGTGTTCGCCAGGACACCCAGCAACAGAGTAACCAGTTTTCCCGCCAGTACGTGGCGGGCCTCAACTATTTGCTCTCTGACGAGTCGGACAAGGCGGTGGATCTCTTTATCCAGCTGCTGGAAGTCGACAGCGAAACCATCGAAACCCACCTCTCCCTCGGCAACCTGTTCCGTCAACGGGGCGAGGTCGATCGCGCCATCAAGATCCACCAGAACCTGGTCGCCCGTCAGCTGACCCGTGAGCAGCGTCAGCTTGCCTTGCAGGAGCTGGCCCGTGACTTTCTGGCTGCCGGCTTGCTCGATCGGGCCGAAGCACTCTGGAAAGAGCTGTGTGATGACAGCGATTTCGAAGAGACGGCTCTGGCACAGCTCCTGATCATTCATCAGCAGTTGCGTGACTGGGACAATGCCATCGCCGTGGCGGTGCGTCTGCAGAAATTCCAGGGCAAGAAGCTGGCCGAGCCCATTTCCCACTTCTATTGCGAACAGGCGGAGAGTGCCTTGCGCGATGGCGACAAGCCTGCGGGCATCGCCAAGCTCAAGCGTGCGCTCGGTGCCCACCCGGCCTGTGCCCGCGCCAGCTTGCGGCTGGCCGATCTGGCGATGGAGGAGGGCAGGTTCGAGGATGCGGCCAAGGAGCTCCTGCGGGTGTTCGAGCAGGATATCGACTTTGCCTCCGAAGCCATGCCAAAACTGCTCGAATGCTATCGCCAGCTTGGTCGCAGCCAGGAGCTGATCCCGCTGCTTGAAAAAGCGGTAGAGGATCATGCGGGGGTCAGCGTGACCCTGGCGCTGGCCAATCTGGTGGAGGCCCGCGATGGGTTGAGCCAGGCCCGGGCCCTGGTGCTGCGCCAACTGCGTCGCCACCCCTCCATGAAGGGCTTCTATCAGCTGGTCGGTTTCCAGTTGGCCAGTGCCGAGGAGGGGCCTGCCAAGGAAAGCCTGGAGCTGCTGCAACAGCTGGTCGGTGAGCAGATCAAGATCAAGTCGACCCACAAGTGCCGCCAGTGCGGCTTTTCCACCCATTCGCTGTTCTGGCAATGCCCTTCCTGCCGGCAGTGGGGCACCATCAAGCCGATCCGAGGGCTGGATGGAGAGTAAACGCCAGCGAGGCCAGCACGCCCGGGCGAGCACGGATACCCAAGAATTTCAGATGCCAGCGTGCAACCGGGCCCCGGCTCTGCTGTGCCTGGCTGTGGCATAACAATCCATAGGAAGTGACATGCAAGACCCCAAAGTACTGGTCGCGCTGGATTATCAGCACGAAGCCGACGCCTTTGCCTTCATTGAGCAGATCTCACCGGCCCAGTGCCGCCTCAAGGTAGGCAAGGAGATGTTTACCCTGTTTGGTCCCCAGTTCGTTCGTCAACTGGTGGCCAAGGGGTTCGACGTCTTCCTGGATCTGAAATTTCACGACATTCCCAACACCGTCGCCAAGGCGGTGGCGGCCAGTGCGGAGCTGGGCGTCTGGATGGTGAATGTCCATGCCAGTGGTGGCGAACGCATGATGCGTGCCGCCAGAGAGGCGTTGCTGCCATACGGCGACAAGGCGCCCCTGCTCATCGGGGTAACCGTGCTGACCAGTATGGAGCAGTCCGACATGGCGCCCCTGGGTCTGGATGTGACGCCGGCAGAACAGGTGATCCGCCTGGCCACCCTTGCCAAGACGGCCGGGCTGGATGGAGTGGTCTGCTCCGCGGAAGAGGCGAGTGCGCTGAAGGGGCTGCTGGGGGCCGTATTCAAGCTGGTGACGCCGGGCATTCGTCCGAGCGGATCGGCTGCCGGTGATCAGCGCCGCGTCATGACGCCGCTGGCAGCGGTGGAGGCGGGTGCGGATTATCTGGTGATCGGTCGTCCCATCACCCAGTCCTCGGATCCCGCCGCCGTGCTTGGGGCGATCAATGCCGAGCTTTGCCGGTAACGGCGTAATGGGCGAATGAGCGCAGGCCGGATCCCAGATCCGGCCTGCTGCATTTTGGCCGTGGGCTGGCCTTGCCTATGGGGAGCTCAGGAGTGGACGGCCTGGGCGTCCAGACGAATGGGGAAGAGGCCGAGGAGCAGGCCGGCGAGTGCACCGATGAAGTGTGACTCGATGTGTACCCTGGCACCGATCAAGGTGGAGACCGGGCTCTCGCCGGCACTGTAAAAGTCCACACCGAGCTTGATGGCGACGCCCGCCAGCATCAGCCAGCCGGAGTGACGGCGAAAGCGGATGTCCTGCATGGCACCCCATACGAACAATCCGTGCAGCAGGCCGGAGAGTCCCATGTACCACTGGGTTTGCGGGCAGCCCCACCAGATGCCGAGTCCGACCGCCGTTCCCAGCAGCAGCAGCAGCACGGGCAGGCGCCATCCCGTCAGGTACTCCTGAAACAGGCTGTAGAGCACGGCCAGACCGCTCAGGTTGAGCAGCAGATGCCATCCATTGGTGTGTGCCAGATTGCCTGTTATGATGCGCCACCCTTCGCCCTGGGCGATCAGGTCGCGATCGAAGGCGAGCTGATGATTTGGCACGGTGAAAAAGAGCAAGGCAGTGACGAGCGAAAGCGCGATGACCCAGAGCAGACCCGATTTTCCTGACAACATGAAGCAGCCCAACGACAAAGAGAGCCGATACTGTACACGCTGTACCCGGGCCCTCAAAGCGTGCCTGTGCGATTATATTCAGCGGGTGCCGAACCTGGCTGCGCTCCATATCCTGCAACACCCTGCCGAAGTAGCTCACCCCAAGGGGACGGCTGCGTTGCTGGCGGCGTCCCTGACCGATGTGCGCATCCATGTGGGGGAGGACTTTTCCGACGATGAAGGGCTCAATGCCCTGCTTGCCGACCCCGCTGTCCAGTGCTATGTGCTGTGGCCCGATGAGGAGGCCCTGACCCTGATAGAGGCAAGGGAGCATCTCCTGAGGCGTGGGCGCACCGTGCGAGCCCACTTCATCCTCCTCGATGGCACCTGGCGCAAAGCCTATCGCATGTTGCACAGCTCACCTGCACTGCTCGGGTTGCCGCGGATCACCCTCGGCGCCATTGCCGGGCAATATTCCATTCGCAAGAAGCCCTTTGAGGAAGCACTGTCCACCCTGGAGGTGGGCTACCATCTGTTGTCCCGGTGGGAAGGAGAGCCTGAGCGCTTCGCACCGCTGATGACCCTGTTTACCCATTTGAACCGGCAGTGGCATGACTTTGCACAAGGCCGCCGCCGTTGAGTTGCCCAGAGGAGTGAAAAACATGAAAAAAGCCGTCGTGGTCTTCAGTGGCGGGCAGGACAGCACCACCTGTCTGGTGCAGGCACAGGCCCGCTATGACGAAGTGCATGCCATCACCTTCGATTACGGCCAGCGCCACCGGGCGGAGATTGACACCGCCCGCCATCTGGCGACGGCGCTCGGGATCGCCGCCCACAAGGTAATGGATGTGACCATGCTCGGGGAGCTGGCCATCTCTGCGTTGACCCGGGACGACATACCGGTGAGCTTCGAGCTTCAGGAGAACGGCCTGCCCAACACCTTCGTGCCGGGACGCAACATCCTGTTCCTGACCCTGGCGGCCATCTATGCCTATCAGGTGGGCGCCGAAGCGGTGATCACCGGGGTGTGCGAGACCGACTTTTCCGGCTATCCCGATTGCCGCGATAACTTCGTCAAGGCGCTCAATCAGGCGGTCTCCCTGGGGCTGGATCGCCCCATCCGCTTCGAACCCCCCCTGATGTGGCTCGACAAGGCCGAAACCTGGGCGCTGGCGGATCATTACGGCCACCTCGATACCGTGCGTCACCAGACGCTCACTTGCTACAACGGTATCCAGGGAGATGGTTGCGGGGCCTGTCCGGCCTGCGAGCTGCGTCGCCGTGGCCTGGATCACTATCTGGCTGACAAGACCGGCATCCGTGCCAGACTTTACGAGAAGAGCGGACTGGGCGAGAAAAGCGGATCCTGAGCCTGTGCCTAGCCCGGGTTTGGGGTATAATCCGCCCCTTTTGCAGCAAGTCGTGACCAAGATGCACTACCCAATCAATGAGATCTTCCAGACCATCCAGGGGGAGGGGGTATTTACCGGCCTGCCCGCCATCTTCGTTCGCCTTCAGGGCTGCCCGGTGGGCTGCCCCTGGTGCGATACCCGCCACACCTGGGTGGTGGACCCCGAGCGTGAGGTGGCCCCTGGCGAGGTGCTCGATCGTTCCAATGAGTCCGACGGTTGGAGCAAGATGAGCACGGAAGATATTCTGGCCAGCTTTACCCGGCTCGGTTACCGGGCCCGTCACGTGGTGTTGACCGGTGGTGAGCCCTGCCTCTACGACTTGCGCGAGCTCTCTTCGGCCCTGGTGGCATCGGGTTATCAGGTGCAGATCGAAACCAGCGGGACCAGCGAGGTGCTGACCCATGAGCAGACCTGGGTGACCGTTTCCCCCAAGATCGGCATGAAGGGTGGGTTGCCGGTGCTGGTCTCTGCCCTCGAGCGGGCCAACGAGATCAAGCACCCGGTGGCTACCGAGCACCATATCGAGGAGCTGGACGCCCTGCTGGCCACCGCCCGGCTGCGCCCCGATGTGATGATTGCGCTGCAACCCATCAGCCAGAAAGCCAGGGCCACGGAGCTGGCCATGGCGACCTGCATCGCCCGTAACTGGCGACTCTCCATCCAGACCCATAAATACCTGAATATCGATTGATATGGATGGACTCAGTGATGAGCGCATCTTGCTGACGCTGGCCAGCAAGATGCCTTACGGGAAATACAAGGGGCGGCGCATCATCGATATTCCCGAGCCCTATCTGGTATGGATGGCGCGAAGCGGTTTTCCGGCCGGTACCCTGGGCCAGTCTCTGGCACTGGCCTACGAGATAAAGCTCAATGGACTCGAGTCCATGATTATTCCCATTATTAACAGGATGTCAGAATGAGAATATATACAAGGCAAGGGGACAAAGGGCTCACGCGACTGGCCGATGGCACTTCCCTGGCCAAAGACGATAAACGTGTCGAGACCTATGGCGCCATCGACGAGCTGAATTCCCAAATAGGCTTGTTGATGGCTGAAATACCCGCCGAGGAGACGACACTCCTGGCCGATCTCATATTGTTGCAGCAGGAGCTGTTTGATCTGGGCGGGGAGCTGGCATTTTCCAGTGAATCGCAAACGGATGCGCTGTGGCAGGTGAACGAGGCTTGGACGAACAGGCTCGAGCAACAGATCGATGCCTACAGTGCCGGGTTGCCGGTGCTGCGCAATTTTATTTTGCCGAGCGGTTCGCGGGCGGCGGCCCAGGCACATGTGGTGCGTACCCTGACCCGTCGCTGCGAGCGCCTGCTGCTTGGGTTGAGCCGCGTAGAGCGGGTGAATCCGGCCGTTTTGCCCTATCTCAACCGGCTGAGCGACTGGTTTTTCACCATCGCCCGATACTTGCTGGTATCGTCAGGCACCCCGGAGATCCTCTGGGTCAAGGCGGCTAACAGAGGCTGACCACCGCACGAAGCAGCAATAAAAAAACCTCGCCTTGCGAGGTTTTTTTATTGCTGTGGAAAGGGGCCTGATATTGCTGTCATATAGCAAAGGCTTCCACGGATTTGCCTTCAGCAACGGCCTTGGCAATGACCGAGGGCATGCGGCCCTGACCGGTCCAGGTTTTTTCCACACCATTGTCCAGATAACGATATTTGGCGGGGCGGGGCGCACGTTTGCTGACCTTGGTATTCTCGGGAACCACGGTGTTGACCAATTCGGCGGGATCGATCCCAGCGGCCTTCAGCATTTCGGCATATTCGGCAATTTTCTTTTGATGTTCTTCACGGGCCTGGCGTTCGGCGGATTCATCTTGCCGACGTTCATCGACGATGGTGGAGAGCTTTTCCAAGCCTTCTTCCAGTTGTTCCAGCGTCAAATCGCGGCAAACTGCACGCAGGCTACGGATATTCAACAGCACTTTCAGAAATTCGTTCATATTGGCTACCACGCGAGAAAATATTAAGGGAAGAACTGGTTTTTCGATAATTTATAGGGGTGTTTGGCACCAAGTCAAGCCTGCCAAAATAATTAATTAGGCTGATAAATTAAGTCTTGAAATAGGTATGAAGGATATTTTTATCCGTTTGACGGGCCAACATCTTCGAATGGGTTCATGTCAGATGAAAATATCGCCAGCGGAGTCTTTGATGAACCATTTGACTACCTTTACAGATATGGGGGCCACAGAAACCTTGAAATTTAATCAAAAAACTTGCTATCACCCGGCGGCTCGATAAAATGTGCCGCGAATACCTTTAAGTAGAGGCGCGCTGCCTATGAGTAACCGAGCGGAGGGTGATGCCTGCGATGCTCGATGAAAGGAGTCGGCGCCGAAGTGACCAGGCCATCATACCGGGTTGCTGGTTCTGCATCTAATAGGTGCAGGACTGCCATAGTCATCCACTATGGAGCGCTACCTGAAGGGGCTGAGGAGTATACCCTCCCCATGGGTTTTGTTTCTTTGATCCTCTCGGTAGATCTCCACCTGTTGTCTTTAGGTGCAAAGAGATCATGGACATCGTTCATTACGCCGACTCCGGTTGGTCCGTCGTTCCCCCCCTGCTGGCCGTTGCGCTGGCGATCATCACTCGCCGCGTCCTGGTGTCGCTGGGGGTGGGCATAGTCGCAGGCAGCCTGCTGCTCAACCAGTTTTCTCCCCTTGCGTCCCTGCATTACATGCTCGATACCGTGCTCAGGATCTTCTGGGTCGACGGTGCGCTCAATCGTGACAACGTCAACATGATCCTCTTCATGTTGCTGCTGGGCGGCCTCATCAGCCTGATGAGCGTCTCCGGTGCGACCCGGGCGTTTGCCGAGTGGGCGGAGCGCCGCGCCAAGACCCGCAAGGGTGCCAAGTCCCTGACCGGTCTGATGGTGTTCGCCTTCTTCATCGACGACTTCTTCCACAGCCTGTCGGTGGGGGCCATCTGCCGTCCGGTGACCGATCGCTTCCAGATCTCCCGCGCCAAGCTGGCCTATCTACTGGACTCCACCGCCGCGCCGGTTTGCGTGCTGATGCCGATCTCCTCCTGGGGGGCCTACATCATCGCCCTCGTCGGCGGCATCATGGCGGCTCATGGTCTGACCGACCAGAGCCCCATCTCCGCCTTCGTCGAAATGATCCCCATGAACCTCTATGCGGTGTTCACCCTGATCATGGTGCTGGTGGTGATCGCCTTCCAGCTCGACATCGGCCCCATGCGTCAGCATGAGCAGTGGGCATTGGAAGGCAAGCTGTGGGACGAGTCCAAGGGGCGCCCCATCGGGCTCGACATGGAGAGCCCGGAGGAGAGCAATGGCGGCATGATTGACATGGTGCTGCCCATCCTGACCCTCACCCTGACCACCGTCTATTTCATGATTGACTCCGGGGCTGCGGTGCTGGCCGACAAGGGGCTGCCGTTCAGCGTGCTCGGCTCCTTCGAAAATACCAACGTCGGCTCCTCCCTGGTCTATGGTGCCCTGTGCAGCCTGGTGGTCTCCATCGGTCTGGCCATGCGCCTCAAGCTCGGGGCAAGCAACTGGATGAAGGCGGCTCCGCAGGGGATCATGGCCATGCTGCCCGCCATCAACATCCTGCTGTTCGCCTGGACCATCGGCGCCGTGGTGCGCGATGTGGAAACCGGCAAATACCTGGCCTCCCTGGCCAATGGCAATCTGCCGGTGGAAGTGCTGCCCGCCGTGGTCTTCGTGCTCTCCTGCGCCATGGCCTTCGCCACCGGCACCAGCTGGGGTACCTTCGGCATCATGCTGCCGCTCGCCGGCGACATGGCGGCCGCCAGCGACATCAGTCTGATGCTGCCCATGCTGGCCGCTGTACTGGCAGGGTCCGTGTTCGGGGATCACAGCTCCCCCATCTCCAGCACCAGCATCCTCTCGGCCACCGGGGCCGGTTGCCATCACATCGATCACGTGATGACCCAGCTGCCCTATGCCTTGGCCATCGCCTTTGGCGCGGCGCTCGGCTACCTGGTGATGGGGCTGATGCACTCCGCGCTGGCCGGTTTCACCGTGAGCGGGCTCTGGTTCCTGATCTTCTCCGGTTACCATTTGCGCAAAGCCCGGGCGTATAGCGCCGTGGCAGTCGCATAAGAGAACAAGGGGCCTGCGGGCCCCTTGGTTTTGGCAGGGGCTTTGGTTAGCATGCGCCCCATCACTCCCGTTTCGGAACCCAATCATGGCTTCACTGCACTACAAATTTGCCACCATGAACTCAGGCAAATCGACCCAGCTCATCCAGGCCCACTTCAACTATCTGGAGCGTGGCATGTATCCGCTGGCCATGACGCCCGCCATCGACGATCGCTTCGGTGCCGGCGTCATCAGTGCCAGGGTCGGCCTTGAGCTGAAAGTGGAGGTGTTCAGCGACAGCTGCGATCTGTTCGAGATGGTCAAGGCGCGCCACGCAAAGCGGCACATCGATGTCTTCATCGTTGACGAGGCGCAGTTCCTGACCCGTGAGCAGGTCTACCAGCTCGCCCGCATCGTCGACGAGCAGGACATTCCGGTGATCGCCTATGGTCTCAAGACCGATTTTCGCGGCGAACTGTTCCCCGGCTCCTACCACCTGCTCTGTCTGGCGGACAAGTTCGAGGAGCTCAAAAGCGTCTGCTGGTGCGGCAACAAGGCCCATATGAACTCGCGGGTCAACGAGGCGGGGCAGGTGATGCGCGACGGTGAGCAGGTGGAGATCGGCGGCAACGATCGCTATGTGTCGCTCTGCCGCAAGCACTATCTGGAAGGGCGTGCCTTCAAGTAACCCGTGGCTGGCTCGTGCAGCCTGGATACCAAAGAGGGCGCCTATCTGGCGCCCTCTTTGTCTGTGGGGGTCAGTCGATCTCGATGTCGACAGGGGCGATGATGGGGTCTGCCGCCGGCAGGCGGTGGAAGAGCTGGCGAAAATGCTGCTGTACCCGGCCTATGTCCACCAGGGACATGCCGGAGGCGAAGCCGAACCAGACGTAGAGCCCGGTGAGGTCGCGAAACATGGGAGGGAGGTAGCGGGGGGCGTCGATGAGCCCCTCCAGATAGTGCTGATAGAGCACGGGGATGTCGTCCAGGGTCACCTTGCCGACGAACAGCATGGGCAGGATCTCCGGCACCCCCTCCAGCACGGCACTGCGAATGAAGTTCACCGTCTCCACATAGCCCTTCACATAGGAGAGATCCTTGGTAAAGCAGGCGCCCCCCTCGACCATGCCTCCGCGAAACACCCGCTGGGTGATCTTGTAGGCGTCGTGCTCGCTGGCCCCCTTGGCCACGAAGTGGCGGAACACCTCGATGAAATCGGCGCCACGCTCCGCCATGTCGATGGCCATGACCCGATCCGAGATGCGCTTGGCCCTGTCCGGGAAGGAGCTGAACGTGAGGGTCTCGATGAGTACTGCCAACCCCTCCTGACAGGCGGTGATGCGGGGCGAGCCGGCGCCGAGCCAGGTGGCGTAAGATTGCTGGCGGCCGTTGAGGGTGGTGCCGACGTGAACCCAGCCTTCGTGTACCTCCAGCACCTGCAGATCGAGCTCCGAGAAACGGGCGTGGGAGTTGAGCTTGATGTAATCCCCCCCGGCGGCGGCATCGGAGACGATGCCATCGCTGAGCTTGACCTGGACTGTGCCGTCGCTGAAGTAGCTCGACAGCTTGCCTTGCAACCTCGCCACCGCGCCTTCCCCCTCGAACTCCTTGGGGTAGGGGCGCACCAGGTGGCGAGCGCCGGGCAGGGAGAAGATGTCGCACAATCTGGCCCCCAGCTCCTTCAGGGTCTTGCGATCCCCGCGCAGGTGATCGCTTGCCGAGCCGTAAAGCCGCTGACTGTAGCGCTGAAAGTCCGGCTGTCCGCGCTGGCGCAGCATCTCGATGACCACCATGTACTGATCCACCGTCTCTTGCAGGATCCGGCCGAGATCGTCCTGGGGGCCGAGGCGCCGGCGGATCCTGTCCCTCAGCTCCTTGAGCTCAAGGTACTTGTTGCGGGGATCGAACCCCAGGGGGAGGGATTCATAGAAGTGCCTGTCGATGGCGGGCAGTGCTTTGCCGCTACTTGCCAGAAAGTCGCTTTGCAGGTGACGGGGCCATTTGATGGCATCCAGGATGCGGATGGGTTTTTGCAGGGCGAGCAGTTCATCCGAGAGGGATTTGAGGTGCAGGCGATACTTTTCTTGGATGGTCATCGGGCTCTTTGGAGGCGAGTGCGCTACGAGAATGGCTGAGTATAGGCACAGGGCCTGTCAAAAAGAAGCGAGACGACGGGGATCCGGCCTGTGTGCTTTTGGTTGTCTGAAAATTGGTTTAGACTGCGCCCCTTGATCTCTACCGTGTCGTGAAAATGATGAATATCCCCAGCTCTGAAATGATAATGCGTTGGTTGCAACAGGCCCGGATCGAGCACTATGTGTGCGATCAGTGTCATGGCATCCACATGGTCTCCCTGCAGTCCGTCGAGGGCATCCAGGAGAGCCGGATCTTCGTGGAAGAGGAAGGGCTGCTGTTCTCATCCGAGCTGGAAGTGCGCCCCTCATCGCTGCTGCCCCTGGTGGCCGAACTGGGTCGTCTCAACATGCAATATCCGTCCCTCAAGGTGTTCCTCGACATCATCGATGACAACCTGCCACGCCTCGTCGTGGGTCACACCGTCTTTACCAAGGCGGGTCTTACCGTCGAGCAGTTCCTGCTGTTCGTTGAAAGCACCACGGCAGCCACCCATGAAGTGGTTTCCGAATGTGAACGCCTTGGCTTCCTCAATCTGCCGGAAATCCAGGTCGCACCGGAATCCGTTCACTGACCTCAGCACCTGAACTGTGCGTTTAATGTGCGAACGGTTCGCTGCGGCTAAAAAGCCGTTGACGGCGGCGGGGCTTTCCCCTAAATTACGCCCCGTTCCAGCGCAACGGCGCAGCGAACACCGTGTTGGCTGAACACGTTAAACCACAGACAAAATTTGGTGCGGTATCCGAGAGGCTGCCCACCGACGAAGTCGGCAAGATGCACGCGCAGCGCGCTCCAAAAGCCACTTCAAGCAGTAAAAATTTGGTGAGGTGTCCGAGTGGCTGAAGGAGCACGCCTGGAAAGTGTGTATACGGCAACGTATCGAGGGTTCGAATCCCTCCCTCACCGCCAAATATAACCCGTTGAATTTCAACGGGTTTTTTCATTTCTAGACTTACGTGATTTTTTTCCTGGATCAACTGGGTGGAACAATCATGTATCTGAGCAAAAATGCCTCCGGCACCTACTACACTCGTCTCCCGCTGCCTAAGTCACTACGTGACCGTGGCTTGCCCTTCGCTATCCGTACTTCCCTTTGCACCAAAGATCGCCGAGTCGCCGTAGATAGAAATCTGGCTGTGGCAGCTCGCACTCGCGCACTGATCGCGGCTACCCCTGCTGATACTTCCCCTCGCAGTTTCTATCGCTGGATCCGCGCCGATCTTGACGCTTTCAAGGCTGCGGGGTTCATCCCTCCTCAAACACCTTCCACACCTTGTGAACCTTCTGTTGATGCCCCAGCTTGCCCCAGCAGTGGGATCACGCTCACCCACGCATTGGCGAGATTCATCGAGACTAAAACCAGTGAGGGGATCCAGCATAGGTCGGTGGGCCAGCTCCAACTTCGGATCAACGCCTTCGTCACCTGGGCCAAAGGGGTTAAAGTCGATGAGGTGACGCCCGCTCTGGCGCAGGAGTACCGCAACAGCTTGCTGCGCAAGACCAACCTCAGTTTCAAAACCAAAGGAGATTACCTCGCCGCCCTGAAACAGTTCTTCCGTTGTTGCGTGGCGCTGGACTATTGCAGCCGTAACCCTTTTGATGGGTTGACGGCAGGCAAGAAGCCGCACAAACGGGCGGATGAGGAGCGAGTGCGCTGGCATCGCCCTCAACTGGCTCAGCTGTTTGCCAGCCTGCGCAGCAAACAATCACAGAAAGGTAAAAAATTGAAAATCCAGGACTGGTGGGTACCGCTCTTGTGCCTGTACGCAGGGCTGCGTCCCTCTGAGGCCTGTCAGCTCAAAACTCTGAACGTCAAACAGGTCGAGGGGATTTGGTGTCTGATGGTTGATGCGGGAGAGGTGGATCAGCAGCTCAAGAGTGCCAATGCGTACCGTACCGTGCCGCTACATAGTGCGTTGATCGGACATCAATTCCTGGACTATGTGGAGAGTCGTCGCGGTCAGGGGCAGGTATTTTTGTTCGATGACCAACCATCAGGCAAAGACGACGACTGGGCGCATAACATCACCTGTCGCTTCCAACGCCACCTCAATGAGGCTGGCATCGTAGGTCAGGGCCGTCCCACGCTTTACGGGCTGCGGCATACCTTCATCGATGAGTTACAGCAGGCGGATGTCGCTGAGCATTTTGTGGCCGAACTTGCGGGACACAGTAAAAACGGCCTGACGTTTGGCCGCTACGGCAAGCGACTAGGGAAGGTGCGAACAAGTCCCTGATATGAGATCATGTTTGTCATCTGGAGCCATGAAAAAGGGTTCATCATGAGTC